>NZ_JBEQCS010000016.1:0-109729 GCF_046054195.1 Celerinatantimonas sediminis | reverse complement strand
CGCTCTGGCATTTTCTCTTATGTGGCTACCTATGTGGGTTGACTAATATATGTACAACAAAGATCAACACGCTCTAGCTTAAAAAGGGCATTTTTTGATAAGAATCAGCAGATTGATTAAATATTTTAGTAGAGTTAATTCAATAGTATGAGAGCAATAATGAGAAGAATCACTATTTCAGGGGTAGTTAAAAGTCATCAACCCATTTGAGAAATTACAAAGAACAAAGGGCTTCAATAACTTGTTCTTTCATTTTTATAAAGCACAATAATTTCTTTAAGGTATTAACGAAAAAAGCCAGTATCTAATTTAGATACTGGCTTTTAGAAGATGGCGCACCCTACAGGATTCGAACCAGTATATTAGGTTAATCTTTCCCAAGGATTTAATAACAAATAGGCATCCATTATATCATATTGTTTTATGAGAGAAAAATTTGATTTCAGATTAGATAACAACTTAGAACAATCAACGCACCATTGGTGCATATATATAATATTGCAGATTATAAATTTCCGGCAAAATATGGCCGCTACACAGCTTAGTTAGCTTGATGTAGGACACTATAAATTTAGCATTTTGTATAGATGAAGGCTGTGCTACTTTATTAACCATAAAATTGATACATAATGCGGATTTTTCAAAAAAGAGCTAATTAATAAATCAGTTGATTATAGATTTAAATACTATCAAAATAAAACCATAAGCCGCTATTAACGCCAGTATCTTTCTAACTTCTGTACAGGAATAGTATCCATGAAAGACAAAATACTTATCATAAGTATCTGTTTAGTTATATTAGTTCTCACCGTGATATTTGGTTGGAAAGCAATGCCTACAGAGATGGGGATTATCGTAGTTGCTGGAGCTATATTTCTATCATTCCTGAACATTGACAAGATTCAACGATTTAAAGGAGCTGGATTTGAAGCAGAGATGAGGCAAGTCGTAGAAGACGCAAATGCATCGATACATCAGCTTAGAGATGTAGCAACGACCTCAACTAAAGCAACACTAACCACATTAATAGCTTCTAGCTTTGGATTCACTAATGGAATGAATCTCAAATCGAGATTAGATCTTCACGATAAATTAATCGCAGATCTAAAAAAACTAGGAGTATCTGAACAACAAATAGAACAAGCAGATGAAATGTGGAAAAGAGGTGTTCATATGATTTTTCATCGGGGTATCGTCGCTGCCATAGAGCGTCGGGAAAAAAGTTGCATAGCAAATAAGAACTTAGAGCCTAAAATCAGGGAAGCTAGCCGTGAATTTCAGACAAAATTTCTAGACTTTGACAATTGGGTGACTGGCTCATCTGGCGAAATGAAGCAATTCATCATCGATAAACAAATCATGAATCCTGAAGTTGAAGAGTTACTAAAAGATTATTCCGAATTTGAAAAAAATGGAGTATATCGACGTAAAGGTATATTTATCCAACTTTAAAAGTTTATATGTCGCTCCAGTCTAACAGAGATGGAGCATTGGATTTTTTAAAGTTCGGGGAAATACTAACCGAACTTTCGCTTAACCAGAGCTTTATCACGGGGCTTCGTGTTTCTGTTCGCATCTTTGAACACAGCGTTTATGTCAAAGGTATAGGGATCTCTAAATTAAAAATGAGACAAATATTTGCCTAAGAACGACAAGTTGTCCACTTTCCCTAATTTATTAAAACTCCCATAAATAGTTACCGCCACTATTGTCCACTTCCCCATTAATGAGACAGTTCTAAAGTAGAGTTTTCCAGTTGTTTTCGGTAAGCCGTCGGCGACAGATTACCAAGACTTTCATGTGTTCGTTCTTCGTTGTAATCTAGCCGCCACACCCATGCCATTTCTCTCACTTGCTCCAATGATTCAAATAAATAAGCATCTAAAAATTCTCGACGAAATGACCCATTAAATCGTTCGACAAATCCGTTTTGTTGAGGCTTACCTGGTTGAATATGAACGAGTTGAATCGCCTGCTGTTCACACCAATCCGCTAATTTGCTCGAAATCAGTTCAGGGCCATTATCTACTCGCAGTTGTACCGGTAATCCTCGTTCTGCTTTGAGTTGCTCAAGTACCCGAATGACCCGCTCTGCTGGTATGGATGTATCCACTTCAATAGCCAAACATTCTCTCGTACCTTCATCAACAACATTCAGTGTTCGGAAACGTTTCCCGCAGTACAACCCATCGTGCATAAAATCTAATGCCCACTGATAATCGGCCTTGGCTTCAACGTGTAATGGATGGGCTATGCGCTTCGGTAACACTCGTTTGACCCGCCGTTTCAGGTTTAATCCCATTCGGCAATAGACCCGATGGACTCGCTTATGATTAAACGGATAGCCCTTGTATCGGAGTCGGCCAAAACACTTCCAGAAGCCAGCTCGGGGCGACTTGTTGAGTTCTGCATGTAGCGCATCAATCACAGCCGCATCTTTTTGTCGCCAATCTATGATTGCCCTGTAATAACTTGAACGACTGAGCTCAACCAATGCGCACATCTTAAAAATGCTGACGCCGGCGTTAACCAGTAATTGGGCACAATGGCGCTTCTCTGCAATCACCAACCCTTTTTTGCGAAGAGCTCCTTCATGGCCTTATTTTCCAGACTCACTTCAGCAAATAATTGTTTCAGCTTGGTATTTTCATCTTCTAACTCTTTGACTCGTCGCAGTTCTGATGCATCCATTCCGCCGTATTTTGATTTCCATTTGTAATAAGTGGCGGAACTCATACCATGTTTACGACAAATGTCTTCCACTTTCATCCCCGCATCCGCTTCTTTAAGAATATTGACGATCTGAGTTTCAGTAAATCGTGATTGTTTCATGGTTCTCTCCTACATCTATTAGTGTAGAAAACTCCATTTAAATTTGTCTCAGTTTAGGGGAAGTGGACACTATCACTGAGTCACAGACGGATCAACATAGGCGGAACACCTTTGTATCCAAACGCCGTTATTGAGGTTCAGAACCCTTTAACTGATATTGCAGCATCGCCAGTGCAATGCGCTTATTAAGATACTGTGATGGTGCGGATGTTGACTCAGTCGCGATATTTGAAGGAATATGTTTAACTCGAACACCCACATTAGCCCCCGCATAACGAGTCTGAGGTGACGGGATTATAGTGGTTTCGATATCGTTTTCAGAAAAGCTCATTTTTGCTTATTCTCGAAATATGAAAAGATAGGCTCTTTTATAAATCTCAAGCCCACTACATTAGTTATGTGCACTGTAACTCACATCTAGCGAATAGCAAACAATAATATTTGAGCCAAAGCTATGCACTGAATACCCCGCCTTCAAGACTGATCATAGAAGAGAGACCTTTCCGGATCATAAACAACTAGTTGAAAAACTGAAAATTTTTGGAAAAACTAAGTTAGATATTTAGCACTATACCTATCTGGTTCTGATTGGTATTGGTAATACGATTCCATTACTGTACTTTCGGTTCTACCGTAAAAACGAATTGTACTTGCACGTAGTTTTGTTAAGAGCTCAATAAGCACTTGAGGCCATTCCTAACCAATAAACGACACGAATATAATATATGAATCATACTGGCAAAATGGCAAACGTTTTAATTGGTTCATCATTGCCGCTAAAATTACGTTTGTCAATACAAGTCATTTCGGCAGCGAGATAGAATTTTCCGCCCGTCTCTACTTTAAACTTTTCAAAAAAATATTTGGAAACTGTAAAATAAGTTCCAAGAGGTGTGCCTATACATCTATGATAGACTGGATACCATTGGTTAACCCAGTATTTCCAAGTGCCATTACTTATACTGCCACAAAAATATTCTACACTGAACTCGCTTTGACTAACGGAGGGAATTAGCACATTTCCTACAGCATAAGCAGGTTTAAAATAACCTCTTGAAAGCCAATCAATTTCCCACCGGCCAAAGTTGTAAGGCAAAGTCCATTTGGCTAAAGGGAATATACCATCCTCCACATTCCGTGCATGATTTAAAGAATCAAATATCATCTTTGGGTCATCAATTTCAGAGTTTTTAAGAGAAACCAGAATAACGTTTAGATCAACACATACGCCAGAGTGCTTTCTTAACACTGGACCATTAGCACGCAATAATATTTCATCTGTAGAAGCGAGAAAATTTTCTAAATATTGCTCAAGTTCTTTCTGTCCGGGCAAAAAGTCATCATTGTTAAGATCAGTCAATACTGGCCAATGTTCTGGAGGACTAGATGGCTTTTGATTTACAGCAATAGGGCCGAATGGTAATACCTCTTGAGCATATGATAAGCAAACCTCTGCGGGAATGAAATTATGATCTATAGCATAAGCTAATGTTCTGATATAGGCAGATAAAATAGATGCTTCTGCACGCCATGAAAAACTACAGGAAATTTTGTCTTGAGAATAAAACTGGTCAGAAAAATTGTAAGGTTTAAAAATATAACAAAAACACCTTTCATGGATTTCCTCCCATTCTAGAAGAAAATGTCTCACCAGTTGGATTTGATACTCTTTCTCTAACTCCTCGATAACACCAATATATCTTAATGCAAGACCATTGGAATACTTATCATATTTTCCCTTGTTCGGAATTAATTCATCTGGAAATTCAGAATATAACGTTGACAATTTCTGTCGTTCTTTACTTTCAAAACCCAGCGAGAGCAGAAGTTCATCGGAAATAAGCGAAGAATGATGTATGCATTGGGCTAAATCATCTTTGGTAAAGGGGACTGAATCCACAAGCAATAAAACAGAGAGATAATCAATGATATCAATCTCATATGGTTGCATTGCCAAAAAATCTAGATATAGAGCACGAAATTCTATATTGGAATCGTCCTGTAAAAGGGTTGCTATCTGTTTTGCAGTTAGAAGTCTAGCGTATCGGTCAGGCCACTTGAAATGCAAAAGGATTAGATGCAGTGGAACGCTTTGAAGTGAAACAGGATTATCATACCAGTACAGTTTGGTCAGAGGAAGGTGCGCTATATCTCCCTCTAGGCTGGAAACCATAACTTCAGTCATCTCAGTCGCCAAGACAACCTGTCCAGCTGATACTAAATAAGTTATAAGCTGAGTAGATGGTACAATTATGTTCTCATCACTCGGCAAGCAGGAAGATCCTGAAACCATTGTGTCGCGGAGAAGGTTTTCCCATTGATTACTGTATGTATCGCCATAATCCTTTAAGGCCTCTTCTGATCCAGAAGAGAAATATCGATCCCAGCAATTGTTTAGCTTAATATTCCTGACAGCCCATTTATAAGCTACTGTCTTCCCTTCAATTTTTTTACTTAGTAAGAAAATATTATGTATACATCTATCTAATTCATAGTCTGAATCATTTTGGTCATAATAATCGCTAAAAGATGTGAGAATACATCTCGCTTGACCTTGCTCATCCCAATAGGAAATCCAATCCGAAATAAACTTTTTACGAAACTGATATGAAATCGAATGTAAGGCTTCTCTAAAATCAGAGAGGTCAGATGGATGCAGAGTGGATACGTCAGGGTAGTCGATACTAATATCTTCCGTACTAGAGAGGCTCTCATTTGGTTGTGTGTGGATCCCTCCCAGGACTTTACATTGCTCCTCATAAATATCTTTAAGGATATCACTATCTTTGCTTCTTTCATCTAATGCTCTCATCGCATTAGTTGTTGTCATACACTTCAAAAAGGAATGTTCTGGTTGCGTAGTCAGGGGAAATGACCTAACGAAATTTTCTAGGATAAGATGTGTTCTATGCCAATTTTCTTCCGATAGGTGATAGTCAAATTCATCTACAAGACGTTCGGGGATGTGTTTTGCCAATAATTTAGTGAACCATTCAGGAATATGTTGAATTTCTCTTTCAGAGAAATCAAAGACATCAGTTGTAAAAGTGGCTACTCGTTTTAGCCATTCAGATACTTTAGGGGAGTTATAATCAGAGCATTCTTGTATAGCTTCAAAAACCTCATGTAGAGTAGTATCCTTTCTATATCCGTATCCGACTATATTGAGTGCGGTACGCTCAAGGAACTTTCTAGCTTCGCTATGAAGGCCAAAACTGGTTGCCAATTTTGCTAGCTCAAGACTGTCGTTAGCGAGCATTGAGGTATCATCTCTGCGTAGTTTTTCTGCTTCGAAAATATTGGAGAACTCTTGCGAAATCGATTCATTAGGGAAGTTTAGAATTGCATTCTGAGATGCAATATCTAAAAAGGCTCTTGGATCCCACCAGGCGCTCTTTGAAAGAATATCAAGTTCATCTTTATCAAAATTTGAAAATGCATCAATCGAGTTGTATAAAATATTTAGGTGGATGGCTATTTGGGCTATAGATTTCCGAATGCTATATAAGACAGAATCAATTTTATATCCCATCAATAATTTGTCGGGTTGTTTGAGGATGGTAAAGAAATTATACAAATCTAAGATCTCGAATTTGCCTCTTTCCTTAAAGATTTTTGCAATTTTTAAGGAGGCAAACTGGAAGGTTAGCCAAGCGTTTTTAAGGAACTCCTGGATATTCTTTGGTTCGAATAGTTGTGGAGTATCAATTCTATCTATTATCTCAAAGTTTGAGATAAGTGTTCTAAAGAAGTATTCATAAAAAGGTAAATAGTGAGTATCTTCAAACTCAACTGGGCACTCAATATTGTCAAGCGGCTCTATCTGGACAGCTTTTCCTACTAATAACTGGTAAAGCAAATATATACTTGAATCAGTACTGCTAAAGAAGGTATCCCCCCCATCGGGATTTATGCCTTCAATGCTTAAGGCTAAAAAAACCTGACTTCGGACAAATGAAGCAATGTCATCTGGAATATCAAATCGAGACAGATCAACTAGTAAATGTCTATGCCCATATTTAATGAGCAGCTCAACAATTTTTGTGAAATATAAAGTTTTGTCATTAAGCCTTTCATAAAAATTATTTATAACATCTAAATCAGGATTATTATAACTAACGATAGTATGGAGATAGTCATCTACAAGGCTGTTTAATGTTTGGTAGTGATTAGAGTCGTCTAACCGAGCATAAAATCGAATTCTACGATAGATTTCGTTAGCACATCCATCAACAATTCTTTCATTCCTACTTTGAAAATGCTTTGCAACAACAACTATCTCATTATCTGGGATAATTCTCAGATTGTCCGCTCGCCAAAGAAGGCCGAAATCATCATGTGAGATGCTTAATGAACAATCTAGAAAATCGCTGAAATTCTGTATTTGAAAATCCAGACCATTTAATAATCTTGTTTTTAAAATGCGCAGCCTTAATAACTCCGGATACTGTTTTTGATCAAATGCTACATGTTCGGCAACGCTGATAATGTGTTCTATATGCTCTAATGGATAACCATTGCAAAGAGATTGGACAAGCCACTCTCTATTTATTCCTTTAAATAGAGGGATTGTGTTTCCTAGATTGGCTTCAATAATCCATTTCCACCCCCATACCCAATACTCTGGAGCATTTGTATCTATCCACTCTTTAGAAATTTTATTTAGCCTATCTCTTGACTGAAGAAAGGTGTCTTTACGTCTTAGGTATACAAATAGGCTTTCATGGAATGGATATATCCCACTTAATCTTTGTTCTATCAAGTGTTGAATTTCAGAAAAACTGCCTTGGAAGATGAGGCTATCATTCAAACAATAACTTAGGTGCGTTTTGTCTGGCCATGAAAAATCCGCGTTCGCAATCAGAAGAAGAATTTCTTTTGCTCCTTCTGATAGGGATACCCATAAATTCTCGTAATATTCGTAAATGTTGCCATCAGGACATGTAGGGAGCCGCTCTATATCATACTTACTAATATTCTTATTTGCTAACTGCAAACTATTTAAAGAGTAAATAATATGAAGGGGATATCCATGTGAAATATCGAGTAGAGTCTGTGAAATTTCTGCTATTTCGCTATTCTGGTGCTCATCATCGCCCACTACTTTGATTTCTTTCTTTGATACAACGAAATCAAGCCTAGACTTTATGGCATCAAGGCCCATATAGGGCATATAAATCCATGAACTTTCTCTTGGCGCAGATCGTAACAGAGAATTGGGAAGATACTCATCACTGATTGGCTGCGTTCCAAACAGCAAACAAATCTTATTTTTAAAAGGAGTTATCCGATTAACTAAATGTTCAAGTTGGCTTATATCCGACCTTTCACGATAAACATGATCTAATCCATCAATTATGATAACTAGTGTTTGGTTACCTTCCGTTGCCTTATCTGCTGCTTTACTAATCCACGATTCAAATTTCTGTGGGTCAAGTTTATCGCTATCAAAGTCATTGGGATAGAGTCTTTTGAGCTGACTTTGTAATGACTGAGCCGCATTATTAAAGACAATTCTATCCCCAATAAATTGAGGAGATAAATAGTAATGATGTCGAATTACTGGCGTTTTTGATTCTATTAATTGGTCAGTTAAAAACGATAGAAAGGTACTTTTCCCCATTCCCGGTAATCCAGAAATAACATGACAACCTGGGCTAGAAATTTTTTTTATAACCTTATGATAAAATTCATCTGTTGGTGGTCTATAGCCACCAGGTACTTCAAAAAATTGAGAAATAGTCCTCGTAGCGACAAGCGATAAAATTTCATGTATATGCTTAAGACATATTCTTCCGTCAGGTGCCGGTTCATCTTTTCGTGAAGCCCAGCGCTCAACAGATTTTAATAACTGAAGCCAACTTTCGTTGTTAGCATGGTCTGGCACAAGCGAATCATGTAATTGCAACTCTAAATCGTCAATTTTTCTTTGGCTGTGTTCAAAGATCAGGATTGAGAAAAAAGCTATAGCTTTTTCTTCGCTGCCAAGCTGATCAGAAACCTTTAACTTGAAATCATCTGGAATTAGGCTGTATTCAACTTTATTGTCTTTTAGACAACTTGATAGAACTTGGTCAGGTATTCTATTTGTAATTAGTTTGGCTATGGATATCCCGCTGGAAGATCCGAATTTCTCAATGTCCGTTGACCATTTTTCGATAAGAGATGTACCCTTACCCTGTTTCTTAAGTAGCCAATCGAAATCTAAATGCAAATCATCACGTTCAGAATCAATTGTGAATTTGACTTGATAAAGTTCATATTTCCCATCGGCTGTATAACAAATGACATCATCAAGGCTTTTAACGTTACTAAGCTCTTGACTACCCTCTATGCTCATCCATTGGTATTTCTCTGGGTTATGAAACCAATTTATCAACATGCGAATACACATAAGGTCTTGGTATGTATACCCAACGCGTGTTAATTGTGATGGCTTAATTTTTGAAGATGTCACCAAAAGTAATTCCTATTTATAAGTTCAACCACCAACTCCTGCAAAATGCGCAAATTTTAAGTATTTCAGCGTTTGTGATTGCAAGATGAACATCTTTAGCCATATAGCACATTGTATCTGAACGAATGACTAAAGCATCCCATTTGAATTCGACACTTGCTCTTGTTAAGTTTCTTTTACACGATATAGAGTTCGCCCGTATATTGGGTAATATACTGGCTTGATTGAGCTAAACTGCT
This sequence comes from Celerinatantimonas sediminis, assembly GCF_046054195.1. Lineage (NCBI taxonomy): Bacteria > Pseudomonadati > Pseudomonadota > Gammaproteobacteria > Celerinatantimonadaceae > Celerinatantimonas > Celerinatantimonas sediminis. The sequence goes on along the minus strand of NZ_JBEQCS010000016.1, from coordinate 100,201 downwards.
CACCATCAAAGAATACATGTGCAACGTTGGGAAACAATTCATGCTCTAAAGGATGTAAAGCATTAGGATTATGATAGATCGTTATTGAATCACGCCAATACTCCTCGTAATGCCCATCAGTAACTTCAAACTCAAAATCTACCGGAATATGATTATTTAAATGGAAACATTGCCCAACAAATTTAACATCTAGATCCCTTCGACCAAATTCAGCCAAATATCCCATTCTCAAAAATTTTCCAATTGTGGCTTGATTGGAATGTATAATAGCACTAATGTTTTTAGCATCGTCTAATTCAAAATAGTTCGATGGAATAACTTTTTCATTCCACCTATGTTCTGCTATTTGAGTGACTTCTTGAATAATTTTACCGTGTTCATCGAGGTGGTATCGTCTTTCGGCACCATACAAATATCTTTCCAATGCACTCCGTGACCACATCATGGAATCTTTTTGATGAAAATCATGAATAGCAATCAGTAATGAATTACCTTTAACGTGTGTTTTTTCCCAATACTTTTTATTTAATTTCGAAAACAGAGGACTGCCATATTTTATGGGCATATAATCTTTCAGAAGTCTTTCAATCTCTTCATGAGTTGTTGGCTCTGGTTCATTATCTACATGTTGGCTTGGATTAACTGTTACGGCTTCGACACAAACACGAACTCCCCTTTTTTCGACAACATAATCCGGGGCGTTAAACTCTCGATTAATCATAAAGTCTGCTTCATGAAAAAAAGCATATAAGTATAATTCCCACATTCTTGAATTAAACCCTGAACTCTGAAATTGTTCAATATAGTTGCCATCAGGGTCTTCGAATGAATATGCTATTTCCGCGATCAACTCTTTAGCTGGACTAAAAAGATCACATTCAGTCAATAGTTTATAGTCATCAAGCATCGGTTCTTTTTTTTCAATGTATTCAAAAATAAGGTGCTTTTCCCGAGTAATAACACCTTGTGGAAATTCCTCGACACCATCTTGAGAATAATAGTCCATTTTTTCCAATAATATAGACCTAGCATCAGATATTTCTAAAACGCTATGCTCCTGATCTATATACCTAAAAACTCCAGCTTCATCTCTTCCTAACACAATAGCGACATAGTCGTGGTCAATTTTATCCAACAAAATTGTACCTAAAACTGCATTATTGTCATTTGAATACCACTCGATATCTTTAGAAAACAACTTAACGAATGGGATTCGAGCATAACTCAAGGCCTCAAAGCGAGCTTTCGAAATTTGTCTCAAATATCCTCCTAGAAACTTAACGCCGCGAAAAACGGTGAAAAACGCCGACCACAGAACATAACCCGTTGTACCTTAGATACTTAACCTGAATGGAACTGAAATCACCAAGCGTTGCGAATCCGTCTTAAACACCTTGTAAAATTTCAGATTTCGACCAAAGCTGTATTAGTTTCTCTACAACTCCTTGCTCGTCAGCGATTAATGCAATACTTAGATTAGATAGGTAAGACAAATAGCAAACTTCAGACATAATTGCCATTGTATCTGACGGTGACAGTTTCATTGTCATGACTTTCCCATCAAACCTATTGGCAGTTTGGTAACTTAACCCATGCGTAAAGCTACTCATAATTCCATAGTTTTTACCCAAGTACCGTTTCCTAAAGAATGAGTCGTTTTCAAGCTTGTTATCCAGATTTTTTACCATTGACTCCAAGCTTGGCCATGAACCATCTTTTACGGCATATAGCTCAGCCGATTCTCGTGTTTCTACACAATGAAAAACCCACATACCCCTGATGACAGACTCAATACAAGGGCGAACTAGAGCTAAAGCAGAAGCATATAGCTTTAAGTTTATCAAATGTGCAATAGACCTAGTATGATCGTTTGCTAAATCGAACAGCGAAATAGCTAAAGCGCCCTGCGAGTCTGTATTTATTCCAGAAATAGCTCCTAACTTAGAAGCTAATTTAATGAAATCAAATTGATTCTGTTTCATAACGACCTTTGAAATTTAACGCCGCATTAAGGTGTAAGCGACGCTTGGCTATACTTAAGCGAAGCGAAAACGCCAAGCGTCGCGAATCACTCTTAAATGCTGTATGGGAAATTGCACGATACTCTTTTCCCAAAACAGACATAATCTCCGTTGTCGAACAATAATACTTCGACGTGATCTTCATTATCGCCTATATAGCAATATAGGCCTTTATAATCGATACCATCATAGGTGACATCTACCTGTCCAAACCAGACACGATTATAAACGATTGACCATGAAGAGTTTAAACGTCGTATTTGTTCTGGATTATGGATTGTGACGGTATTTTTTATAGGTTTATCAATATTTCTGATGATGAAAAGCTCCTGCATAAAGAAGTCTAAGCTTCTGTAATCTAGATCTTCAAGGTAGTTCGCAATAGCACAAATAGCAAAGACATCAAGTGTTGATGATCCCGTCAGCTCATAGAAATCGTCGTATAATGCAGTTACTAAATTTAAATCAGGGAAAGAGTCATACTTTTTCCACATTTCAAATATTATTTCTTTTAGCTCCATATTTTCAAATTCGACATAACTTTGACGTAACATAGGAGCGTTGTTTAATAGTTCTTCTATAATTTTTATATGAGAGCTGGCATCAAAACGATGTTGTTCAAAGTAGTTATGACTTTTAAAACCTTTAGGTATACTTAATATATACTTTCCATTACTTTCATTCCATTTTTTGATGTCTTCACTAAAAAATATATAAAAATAATCATCTAAATCACCGTCAACTTCCAAATACAAAAAGCAAACAAAGTTTGAGACGACATATTCAGCAGGTATTGATACGTTGCTAGGCTTTTCAGTCAGGTTACGACCTTTGGATTGAATAATGACCTGTTTTGCTATGTGCTTATTTAAAGGATTTAGTAGCACCAGATCCGCACCATCGGTGTCATAGTTTGGTTTTAAGTACTTAATTTTTGCTTTTGATAGCCTCGTTTTAATGTAATTTTCAGCTAACTCTTCCAATGGTTTGTTATCCATTATTTCCTTCTAACTTTTTGTACATATAACGCTGAGCACGGTTGCAAAAATACATGGCGCTACATTTTGGGAACCAAAATTCGTGACATGTATTTTTGTCAATTGATGCGACTTGTTAGCTGCGTATTTTAGATTCCACCAATGCTATAACTTCACTATTATCCTTAACTTGAAGAATTTCTTCTCGTAAATTCTCTAGATTTTCTAAATCTGACAATGTTTTACTAAACGATTCTATCAATTTTATTCTGTTACTATCTTTGGTATATTGAGGTACATTCATCGAAATCTTTATAGTATTATGGTAATAATCTTCTATTTCTAAATTGTATCTTTTAAAAAAATTAATAACATCCAGAGCAGACTTAAATCGTCGATCGTATTTAACTAGATCTTCCAACTCAAATACATCATAAGACTTATCTAGCAAATAAAGAGCATACACTGAACCACTCATTGATAGACGGTTAACTCCTTCATGGTCAACAGTACTCTTAACTAATAGCTGCTCATATACATCTGTTAGCTGTTCTCTAAGGCTGATAATTTTCCCTATAATTACAGTGTCTTTTGAAAAACTTTCCTTATACTTCAAAAATGAAACCAATATATATATAAACAGAACATTCACGTAAGCAGAAAGAGAGCCAACAAATAAATTAATGTCTAATGAGTCTATTTTTTTAATATCTAAATTTTGAATGTAATTTCTTGTTCTATTTTCAAAAATTGCAGACACTTGTAAAGATTCAGTTAGCAACTCGGATAAATGATCACCATGGTTTATATAAGAATCGAAGAAGTCCAGTATAATATTATACCGTTCTTGCATATCGCTAAAACTTTGCAACTCTCTACTTTGCTTTATTTTTTCATATACAGGTGTTAGATCTGCTTGATATATAACTGTATTGTTTACTTGAAGAAATGTTGTCGGGAAAGAATTAGAGATAGATAATCTACTCGACTTTACTTTTACCGTTTCACCATTAGACACATTCCTAATTAGTGTTCCTTCTTCTCGAAATTCACCACTATTGATTTTTTCATCAATTTGAAAATCTGTTAAATGTTGGTACTTTCCCATTACACCTCCCCTTCCACTACATTAAACCTAATGTATAGTATTTTCCGATCAGCAGCTAACATATTTATATTGTGCACACTCAAAAACTGCCTGCACACTTTTATCCTAAATTTCTATAATAACTATTATATCAGATAGATACATGCGGCTACTTAAATACACCTAATAATAAAGTGTGCGTGCACAATAACTTCCCGAAGATATCTCATAACAGTCTGATTTTATAGACTTTATGCATCAAAATAAATAACAAAAAACTCTAGTTTGCTTCGCTTAGAGTAATAGCACTGTTAATATGTACATACTTCTCTATTATGCCGTTTAGCTAGTTGGGTGAATGCTCTTGACGATAATCAGCAATCGAATATGGCTAGTTTCCCAGACTAGATGATTTCGGAGCATTTCTGATGTGTCAAATCACCATGAGTAAACATATCCAACTCAAAAGATAATCACATCGATAGTTGCTATAATGGCAGGACTTTACTCTTACTTATATTGAACAATTTCTATGGAAGATCTTGATTACAGCGAACAGTGCAATGAGCAAAAACAGCATGATGATGAAGCATTAGCGCTGTTGAAATTTATTGCCATAGGCATGAAAACCATCGCTGAGAATCCTCAATCGTTTGAAAACGTAAAAGTTTTTGTGTCAGAACTTTAAACCTCTATGTTTTAGTGCTCAGCCATATATAACTAAAATTGGTTCTTCCAATACTTAAATATCTGGCAGCTGATACGCTTGGGTTGTTTTTGTCCATTACAAAGAACAAAAGGCTTCAATAACTTGTTCTTTAAAATACCCAAAAGAAAGTGATACCTGCGTGAATTTCGGTGTACGGCCCAAATCACCATCCCAATCCAGTTCTGAGTCACTCGCACGGTCTTGACTTGGCTTTTCCCCAAAGCGAGTTGTAGCTATTTGCAATTGTTCGATTTCGCCTTCATTTGAAGGACCAACAAAAGGTTGTGATGAGTTGATATAGAGGCAAGAATCAGGGATATCATTTTCTATCGATTGAGCAAATTGAACTAAGTTTTCTTCAGCTAAAGTATATAGCCATGCCTGTTGATTACTTGCATCAGTGATGCGTAATATTCGACCTAAGACCTGCCGAAAAAACAACTCTGTCAGTATATTAGAAAGATGGCAGCAAACCTGTAGCCTTGGAATATCGGTCCCCTCTGCGATCATCCCAATGCTGATAATCCATTTGGACTTCCCACGTCTGAACCGTTCAATCATCGATTGAGCATTTGGATCCTGATGTGAAACCAAAATACTTGATTGACCAAAAGTATTGCTCAAAATATTTTGAATTTTTCGAGCATGAGCTATTGATAAAGCAACAACAAGTCCAGCGGCATGAGGATTGTCTTGTCTAATCAAATCCAGTCGTTCTGTTGCTAACGATAGAGTGTGAATGAGAGCGTTTTCGTTATTTAATATAGAGGAATAACTGATCTTCTCTTCACTACGCAGAGCCTGTATAGATGTGTAATATTTGTTTTTGTCTTCAATAGTTAATTCAAGTTGTTCATTATCAACTAGTACAATTTTAGGTTTCCGACATACTTTGTCTAACACTGCATGTTTGAGGGAATATTGATAATCGCACAGAACTCTACCCTCAGGAGAACTATAAGATAATAGAGTGATCGGAAGCTTATCCGAGCGCCATGGTGTTCCTGTTAATGCTAAAGTATATTGTGCCAATGTTTGGAGTTTTAGAATTATTTGTTCACCCCAGGCATTGGCCTGAGTCAGTTTATCTCCAGCACAATGATGGATCTCATCAAAAACAACTAACACTCTATATTTTGATAACGTTCGCCAAAATTGCTCATCTATATATTGAATAGACTGGTAAGTTAATGAGACACCTCTCGCACCAATTTTACCATCGAATGTGCAATGTAAAATCCGAGAAAAAGTTTCAGTAAAACCTTTAGCTATATTTACGGATGGAGATAAGCAGAGGATAAGGTCAATCATGTTAGCATCGATTAGATTTTTACCGACATAAGCAGCCATCACTGTTTTACCGGCACCAGGTGTTGCCTGACCTAAAAAATGTTTTCCTCCACAACGATATTTCTCAAGAGCTTTGTCTATACATTGACTCTGCCAGGTCCTGAGCATCAAGAGCTTTCCTTTTGTAACTGTTCAATAGATTTAGTCAACGCTGAGATTTGTCCTGTTAAAGTGACCGACTGATGAGTTGATTGCTCATATAACGCTTTTATTGACCGGTTGAGCCGAGGGAAATCAGCCATAATGGAATTAAGCTCATTTATTTCAGCAACCAAAATAGCTAGCTCAGCATTAAGATGAAGCTTCTTCTTCAGCAATTGATTAAGGTCGTTTTTTAGTCCCTCATTTTTTTTAAAATCCCCAGTAACAAGTGAGTCTTTATCGCGTTTTTTGAGTTTTTGAGATTCGATATGTGAGAATAATTTCGTCTTTTTAAATACTCGCCCACGATGTTTCCCCGAGCTAACCAAAACGCCCTGTTGAACTAACATCTCTAAATGTCTGGATACAAATACGCGTACAGTCGCTTTATTTTTCCCCTTCATGGAACTTGCTAAAAGAACATCTCGTATCTGAGGAATGTTGAACTCATCAATATTTGGATTACTAAGGACATCTAAAATGTCTGGGTGAACATCTATAGCAAGTGACACGACAAGCCTCTTATCTGCGAAAGATTTAGAAAAATACGGATTATAGTCCGTGGATGTATATGCATCAAGATTAGATAGTTTTTCTTTTAATACTTGCGATTGAAATGAAAGATTTAGCGAAAAAATTTGGGCAAAATGTTCGTTTAGAGCGAAAAAAGAAAAATATTTCACAAGATAAATTAGCATTAGCAGCAGATATTGATCGCAGCTATGTGGGTAGAATCGAACGGGGAGAAGTAAATATTACATTGGAAAAAGCATATCAGCTTTCAGATGTTCTGGAATGTGACATCCGAGAATTGCTTCCATAGGTCTCATCAATCAACACTACTTCACTAGATAATCTTGAACTATCGACAAAATAATAGAGTCTGAACAATAAGCGATATTTTGAACCATTCGTTGAAGTTTCCCCCCCTCAAAGAGGTCTCAGGAAAGTGTAGCCTTTCCGCCCATCTGCGCTTTTTATACCCTAAAGAGTTTAACGTAAGTATTTGGCTAGGAACGATGATTCGAGATGAGACAGATCCAAATAGTCAACGACAAACTACACTGACGACTTTGCAATAATTTTTCTCAAGACGAGATAGCCCCCTCTACATCGGGGTCAATATGATTTTTCCATGTAAGGTCGTTGATTTAGACTCGATTAGCGCGATAGCAGATTGAACTTGTTCCAATGGAATACAGCGTTCAACATCTAGTTGTATTTTATTGGTGATGAAATGGTCTAACATCATCGAAAACTTTTCGCGCCTGACATCTTTACTAACCGAGTTCTCCCAGTAGCGTAAGAAAAATGTACTGAAGTCAATGTTCTGTTTCTTGGTGTGCTCAAAGAAGCGAGGCTCATAAAACTCCAGAGAAAGCGTTCCATAGTTGATATACCGCCCATTATCGCTGATGGTAAGAATCAGCTCAGTTCCTGCTTTGCCTCCAATGGCGTCGAATGCGATATTGGGGTTAGGTAAATCAAGGTTCTGTATTTGAGCTAGTAGGTTTACTTTTGCATCTAGTACATGGTTTGAAGCGTATGGATAATTTTCAGGCTTCGATGTTACGACAATTAGAGTGAACCCTAGCGATGTAGATAGCTGTGCAAAAATTTTACCTATTGCAGAATTTCCAGCGTTGATAATCAGTACATCTTCGTTCTTCAATTGAGCAATTTCGGTGGTTAAAACCCACGCTGTTAGCGCATTTATATATAACTGGCACGCATAACCGCTGTCCAGATTCGGCGGAATGACGAAGAGGTTATCTGGTGATACATCTAAATATTGCTGCCAAGTGCCGCTTGTAGCCACAACGACGCTTTGCCCTATGCTAAATTTTGCGTGGTTGGAGTCAATGACTTGCCCTACAGCTTCAAATCCGGGTACTCTGGGGGGCTGATGGCTATGCCTGTATTGACCTACGCCATGAATAGACAACAAGTCGCTAGGATTTATATTAGTTGCTTCGATTTTTACTCTGATTTTATCTTTTTCAAGCGAATCCAAAGATACTTGTTCAATTGCCAATGAATCTTTCGGTTGACCGAAACAGAGCTGATAAATTCTTGTGTTTGTAGTTGCGTTAGGCATAAATAGGCTTTTGGTCGATAAATTATTCAAGTATCAGACGTTATGCTGGCATTTTTATCATAAATGTCCAGCTTTATGCCGACTCACCTTTGTCCCATTTTGCGTTTGGGATTGTTTGGTTACAGTGAAAGCTTGAATCGCCACTGATTTCCTAGGCACCTATTAGTTAGATAAACTAGCTAAAAAAAGAGGTGTCCATAAGCCATAAACGTTACCCATGGAACTTTCTTCAAGTCGTGATTTTTGCTCTCTACTGATGAATAACCTATTTCATAACTCAAAATTTTAAAAGTAACTAATGGATCTTGTGGTTTTAGCATAAATCTGCTCCGCATTGTCCGCTGTTCGCGAACAATGCGGAGCAGACGGACGGGGTTTTGCAAGTAGCTCGCGGTAATTAGATAAAAATAAATGTTAAACCTGATGAACTAAAATGTTTCGTAAAATTCGGTAAAGTATGGAAAGTAAGGAGTGAACGGTCGACATGAAGCATCAGCTCTAACTGATTTTGGGGCACCTTTTATTTAGCTGCCTTACGTACCAAGTTAATAGACAGAAACGTCTTAGAACTAATTCTCTACAGCGTTTCTGCCCGGTTAGGAAAAGTATGTTGATTTCTTGAATATTGGTTACACGTTTTGGTAGATGTCATGTAGGTACTCTGATTCAGTGTCATTTATCAGTGAATCTCCGATAGTTGTAAGGCATGTTAATTTGGTCAACTGGATATTCATCAAACTATCGTCGCTACAAACTATTGACCTGACACCATCAAGCATACAAAGCATACCGAAAACCGCCTCTTTGACAGCATCCTCGATAAGACTCTGATAACGCTCGCCCACTTGGAAGCAATGATTTAAACCAATTCGATTGTTCGAGTAAACCCTTATCGGGAGATCTACTGACGAAAATTCAACAACTTCTTTGATGCCTTTAACAAATTCAACTTTATCCAAAGTCCCTCAGAAACGTAAAGTTCAACACCTCCTGAAACGCACCAGAGCTATCACATGAAATACATATAAACCAAAAAAATGGGTAATGCAGTGAAATTGACGCTGCAAAATAAGCGCGATGTTGGTTGAACCACAATTTACAAATTAGTTAATTACCACCTAAGAGCTGCCTCTCTAGCGCTAATATCAAAGATGAATTTGGGAATAATTGATTAGTCTGAAAATGATATAATAAATCAAAAATACTATCTGGATAGAGTTAGTATCAAAGTGATACTAACCTTGATAATTTATTAGTATTAAAATTATTTAACGATCCCAAAACTCCTTTTGGAGTTAGTTAGTATAAAAATGATACTAACTTTAATATTTGATTAATCTAAAAAATTTTCAATCACCTATCGAATAATATCCAGAGAGGTAGGTTAGTAGCAAAGTGATAGTAACCTGTATTTTTTTAGTCTAAAAAATATAATAACTAAAAATATCTACCTGAATTGAGTAAGTATCAAAGCGATACTTACTCAAATAATTTATCAATATAATTATCATTTACAACCTAAAAATTTAAACCTAGAGCAGGTTAATATCAAAATGATACTAACTCATTGTATTAAAATGATATTTGACCATTCAAAAAATATCTGATAGCTTTCATTAAAGTATATCTGACCATAGTTTTAAAAGCATAAGAAAATATTAGTGAAACTCTTAATAAAACGAATGAAATAATTTAAAGAAAAGTTCATCTATCTTATATAGAACAGAAAGGCTGAAAATGGTAAGAAAAACAAAAAACATTATTAAAAGAGAAATAAAATTACCTGATGGTAGTGTTTTCTATTCATTCATATCAAAATCTACCGGATCGATTATTGAGGTAGAAGAGCATTTAAATAATATGCTATTAAATAGTCAACCATATCGGACAGTTAAATCTAAAGCTTCAGACTTAGCGAGATTTTATGACTATTATATTGAAGCGTCATATGTTATACACTCACCAGAATATTTATCGGCTCTAAAGCATGATCCTGCTTTTTCTAATAGTCAGAAATTAAGAACTACTCTTACTGCAATTTTCAATGCGTATCCATCTTATTTACTTGATGCTACTCGCTCAAAAAATCTATTAGCAAATATTTGCGCAAAAAATTTGGAGGCAAAAAAAGTAAAAAGAACATCGGCTAAACGTATGCTGTCTAGTTTGACTGACTACATACTTGCGTCAAATGCTCAAGAATATAGTTTGAAAATTCAAAAAAAAGCAAATGGACTTCTTGATTTAGACCAAGATGCGAATGCTATTGGAAATGAACTTAGTCAAAAACAAAACTTAAGATACTCTGAGCGAAAAGCACTAATAGAGAATTCATATCTCGCATCTTGTATATCTGGCGGCGCTAGAGTTGCTAGAATTAAGAACTTTTTCAAGTTGCCGAGAGAAAATAAAATTCAAAAACCGAAGCATTTTCCAATCAAACATATTGGAACTTTCTTATTAAATACTAAATATCACCGCGATAAAGCGATGTACGCATTATGTTTTGGCGGAGGACTAAGATTTTCAGAAGCTACAAGATTAAAATTTGATAACATTTCGGTTATGAACGAAGAGGTACAATTAAATAGCAAAGAAATAATTAATTACTTAGATTCAATTGACTATTTATCACTATCAAATAAACATATTGCACACTATATAGTAACCCTAGTCGAACCATTTAAGTCTTTTTTTTTCGATGAATTAACTAAATATTTAGAAATAGAAAGGCCAAAATCAAATTCAAACTATATTTTTTTAAAGAATCGAGGTGAGAAAAATATTATTACAGGTAATATTGATCATCTTCCATATTTCACATCTTCACAAGCTGCAATACAAGAAATGTGGAATAGCAATCTATTAAGAGCAAGTTTGAACACTCCTGAGTTTGAAGATAAACAAACGCATTCGATGAGACATTTTTATGGTGTTTACATGCGGAACTTTGCTCCCAATTCAAGAGGAGGATTTGGACATACAGATGAGGAAGTACAATATTTTATGAGACATGAGCAACTAAAAAGTACAAAAATATATTCAAAAGTAGATATTGGCGTAATTAGTAAACAGCTAGAAATAACTAATCGAATACTCTTACAAAGAGAGTCATATTTATATCAAAATATGAAAAAAATCTGTTGAAAAAGTAAAGGATCCAAAATGATATTCAATAAAGATTTCACTTTAAAAAATTTTAAAAAATCAGTAGAATATTTTAGTAAAAAACTAAAGTCATTTTCTGTAGATGCATTTCCCGCCGATTATAAAAATAACTTTCGAGGTGCCGATAATGGAGTTGATTCCTTAATTGAATCAATTAATAACATATCTACTAAGTCACTAGACCAAATAAAAAAATTTCTACAACAATCAGAAACTATTCTAATTAATGAATGCAGAGGAGAAAAAACTGATTCATATAAAAAACAACTAGACTATTTGATTCCAAATCTTACTAAAATTCGGCCTAATGATTACTATCATCGATTACATCACTTGCGCCTATTCCTTAGTTACTTGGCTTTAGAAAAGATAATTAGACTTAATTGTTTGGCCGGTTCACATCCAAAATCGACAAAAGCAGCAGAACGCATTAGCACAACAAAGCTAAACAACTTTCTACCGGCACTTGCTGTCGACTTTTGGCTAGGAGCTACACTAAACCGTTACACAGATAATGAAAATCACGTAAAAACAAATTTATTCCAAGATAATTATTTTAACTATATAGGATCAAATTCTGTTAAAGGAGATAAATTAAATCAAGCATTTAAAAGACTTGCAGATATTATAGTAGCTAATGGAATTACAGAACCTAAAGATATTACTCTAGAAGTTTTACTTGCATATCATGAAGATCTCGTAGTTTATTATAAAGGATCTCCACCGTCATACAGCATTAAGCCAGCAATTAACTTGCTTTCTTATTCAACAGATATTAATTTTGAAAAAATTTATCAGGAATTTCTAAAAAATAGAACCCCCTCAAAAAGAAAGGGGCAAAAAAAATTAAAAAATGAACAAATTTTTAAAGGAAACACAAAAATAGCAAAAGAGTTTATTGGGGATAATGTTGATAATGTAAATGAGATTAGGGTTCCAATAACAAATAAAAAAGTCACATTAGATTACGGATATTGGTCTGATATCTCAGGGACCGATTCAACATTTGTCGCTAAAGAATTAGATTCAAGTAACATATGGATTGCTGCACAAATTGACTTCTTGAGATATACTTCAATAGAGCACGGTACAATCAAACAGAAAAATGCGCGACTAAGCATTCTAAATAAATATATATTTAGCTATCTACCTGCTTATTTTAAATCAGGTCTTTCGGGAAAATTTGAATATCCCAAACATCCGACTGAATTTTTACCTAGCCTTTTTATTCAAAGAAGTAATATTTTTGAGATAGAAAATGCCAATAAGTTTACAGAAAATTTTCAATATCCTGTTCCTTTGCAACAGTTTGTATATGATATGACTAGTGCTGCGAAAAAAGAAAATACTACTAATAACAATTCAGGAAGAGATGCTTTGGTTGTAATTAGTAATTTTTTTGATTATTTAAGCAGTCTAGACTCTCCATTAATAAAAGGTTTCCGAAACCCACTTACAGGCATGGCAAAAAAGAAGATTGGGAAAAAATATGCAAAAAATAGAAAATATATATTTAGTTTAGAATATTGGCTAGGACTGCGCTCATTTTGTAAAACAGTCACAAATCATATGCTAAATGAAGTTACTGAAGCTATTCGAAGTGGGGAAAATAATACGGATTATATCATTATAAATGAAGACATTTTTATGAAAGACAGTGCTGGTTTACAAGTTGGGAGAGTCTCATTAAAAGAGATTAATCAGCTTAAAGTATTAAAACATAGTAGTAACCGGGGCCATAAAGGAGTGAAGGATTTTAATATTTATTTGCACAATTACCAAGCATGGGCAATGATAACGCTTTTATTACACTCAGGTTTAAGAAGATCAAATGCGATGTGGATAGATGATACTGAATGTTTCTCGCTATCGAATGAAACATCAGAATATCAGGAATTACTTATATCAACAGACAAAACAAAGACTGAAAAATTTTCAATTATAATTTCTGCTGAAATCATGAAATTACTAAAAGAAGTAGCAAACGTAAAAAGTCTCATAATCGAATCAAATCCAGAGTTAGGAGAAAAAATACCCTATCAAGGGAATCCCAATTCTAAATGGGGTGATATATCCCCTCTATTTAGAACAAAATTAAAACATAATGATAATAGCTTTCAGCACTTTTTCAGTGAAATTATAAATGAATATGAATCATTCTTAATTCGGAATAACATAGATTATATTCCAACAACACTGTTTGCACCCAAATTAGGATATGCCTTAGATGAATTTATTTACTTATCAAATCAGAGACATTTCAATACTGAACAGTGCGAAATTTCAGTCGACTATATTGATGATTATAGTGAAGTGAAGTTCATCCCATTACACAAACGTACTCTAATTACACCACATTCTTTAAGAACGATGACAGATAGTGTTTTTGCTCCCATTGTTGGTGCAGATGTTGTGGGAAAACTATTAACTGGTCAATCAGAAGCTACTGTTAGCTACTATACAAAGAAACTACCAGATAGTGCCTCACAAGATTTTATTAATGAGGTTATCAACCTTATAGAATTAACAAAAGACACGGATAGGAAATCTATCATTACAGTTGCCGAAACTGAAATAAATGAAAAGGCTTTTGAAAGTGATCTTGAATTTTCGCCAGGCGATACAATTAATAAGTACAATGCAAAGTCACTTAACTTTAACACATCAGAGGATTTTGATTATCAATTAAATGGACTTAGGGAATTAAAAAAAGCTAATCCAAATAATATTAAATATTTTCGTACACATATATGTCCCGTTGGCGGTAGCTGTCCCAAAACTGTCTGTGATAATATTGGGAAGCGAAATTGTTATGCTTGTCCATTAGCGATTGTTACCAATAACCATTTCCCTGCGATTAAATCACATATTAAATTTTTATGTGATGAGATTGGAACTATCAATACTCAGTTAGAATATTTTATATTTCTAGAAACAGAAAAGGATGAACTTAACGATAAAAAGTCAACGCTTTTAACTCAAGCTTCATATTGGGCTGTGAGATTAACTATTGGAGAGAGTTCTAATGGTAGTGATATTTATTACGTATCTGATGAGGGATTGAAAATTATGAATTCTTTTACTCCCTATAACGACTCTGAACAAGCAAGATTGTTACTAAGACTCAAAGAAACCGAGGGGATTCCATTATTACATAGTGATAAACTTAAGATTCAAGCATCACGATTTAGAAGAAAAATAGAGTTCCTTGCTACACAACACGGTGAAGAAATCACAGAATTAAATGATCTAGATTATCTTGCTCAATTATTTAATATTAAAACAGATTTATATGGTTTATCAGTAGAACAAAAATTAAGTCTAATAAAATCTCCAGGTGAAGGATCAAAATGATAGGCTTAATTGAAAAAAAAGTCTCAAAATCAAAAACTCGAATAAAAAAGATACAAAAAATATTGGAACAGCTTCAAACATCTGACGCACAGTTTTCATCAGAACGTAAGTTAACTGTGTTTATAGCTGATACAATGAATAACCAAGGCGATCATATTGACAGTTCGACTCTAAGAAGGAGGAACTCACCATATAAAGAATTAATCAGTTCATATTTTTCTAGAGTTGAAAGTACAAGTTTAGAAATATCTAATACAGCCAGCGAACTTCAATTAAGAAGTAGGAATAAAGAAATTATTAAGCTTAAGAATGACTTATCGAAGGCGATAAAGGTAATAGATGATAAAGAGGAAGAGATTACAACTTTATTAATTAATCAACATAAGAGCCGACAAAAGGCTATTTCATCAATTTCACCACCAAAAGCGACGATCTATAAAAGTAGTGAAATTTTAGAGCTTAAATCGTTGATAAAAAAACAAGAAAAGCAACTAGAAGTAGCGTGTAAGGTTATACATAAATTAATTAATGATGATTTAAAAGGGACATATGAAGCAAAAGGAGGGCGTGTTGTAGATTTACTCAATGACAGCGACTTATTTAGTTATGACAGCTTTGAGGCTTATTTTCGTTACCTTTCTGAAAATAAGTAAAACAGTGAGTTAAGGGGGTGATGTCTACATCAATACTCCGTCACTTTCCCAGTGCACCAATTTAACTTAGTAAAAGGTTATATTAGATATAAATATTTTTGAATTGGTGCAATGACAAACCAGTTGTAAGCCCACAATAGTTCATAAGATTAAAAAAAGCCAGTATCTGTTAGATACTGGCCTTTAAAATGGCGCTCCGTACAGGATTCGAACCTGTGACCACCCGCTTCATCACACTATAGCTTTCGCTACCACCATTCGGCTTTGTGCGCTGGACTATCCCTTCACCATTGCTATTGCTGTAGGTGGATGCCGTCTAGTCTCTACACCTTCCCATACATCGCTGGGCTTGGCTCGGGATTGCCAACTTAATCAGTAAGGTTTCCCCGAATTTGACATCTTACATTCGCGAAGTTTCCCTCGTGAAGCCCAATTTCTGAAATTTACATTTCTGCCAATTAGAAGGCGGGTGCTCTATCCAGCTGAGCTAACGGAGCATTTATTACTTATATAAAACATTTATCTCAAACTATTCTCAACTGTACATTAAGAATATTTTGATGTTAAACATCGTAAACGTTTTGCAAATTTTTACATAGAATCTAACTGATTCTCATCACACCAAAAGCAACATCAACACAAGCTTCATAGTCAACATGATGAACTACACCAAAATTAACTTAATATAAGAACCTGTGACCACCGGCTTAGAAGGCCGGTGCTCTATCCAGCTGAGCTAAGGGCGCTTAGAGCGAATATCTCGCTTAATGCGGCCGCATATTACTGTCATTCGCTAAAACGGTCAAATATTTTAACGCAATTTGTTAGCGATTGCAGATATAACTTACTGTTTTGACTAAATTATAACCGATATTCCAAATAAAAGGCTAACAAGCCTATAAAACAAAAAGCCATTGGCCTAACGGGCGCTTCATGCGACAATAATTGCCATCCAATCATAACCCCCCATGAATAGGTATGTCAGCTCAAATCATTGATGGTAAAGCTATCGCTCAGTCTCTTCGCCATGAAGTTGGTGAAAAAGTAAAAACACGTCTAGAAAAAGGACTTCGTGCGCCAGGTCTTGCTGTGGTATTAGTCGGCAGTGACCCTGCATCTAAAGTATATGTTGGCAGCAAACGTCGTGCTTGCGATGAAGTTGGCTTTGTCTCACGCTCATACGATTTGCCTGTTGAAACCACACATCAACAGTTAATCAAGCTTATCGACGAGCTTAATGAAGATAAAGAAATTGATGGTATTTTGGTACAGCTGCCATTACCCGATCATATTGATGAAACCGAAGTGATTGAACGGATTCGTCCAGACAAAGACGTTGATGGTTTTCATCCTTATAACGTTGGCCGTTTAGCTCAGCGCATCCCTGCCCTGCGCTCTTGCACGCCAAAAGGGATTATGACCTTAATTCGCTCAACTGGCGTTGATACTTACGGCATGCATGCGGTGATTGTTGGCGCATCCAATATTGTCGGCCGACCTATGACATTAGAGCTGCTGCTGGCTGGATGTACCACCACCACTTGCCATCGCTTTACGAAAGATTTAGAAAGTGAAGTGCGCCGCGCAGACTTATTAGTCGTCGCTGTTGGCAAAGCTGAGTTTATTCCTGGCGAATGGGTCAAAGAAGGTGCGGTTGTGATTGATGTGGGTATTAACCGTAATGACAACGGTAAACTCATTGGCGATATCGAGTTTGCTACAGCTAAAGAAAAAGCAAGCTGGATTACACCAGTTCCAGGCGGTGTTGGCCCAATGACTGTTGCCAGCTTGATTGAAAATACGCTAGAAGCTTGTGAAAAATATCACGACGCTTAAAATTTATCTGTCAAGAAAACACAGTGTAAAAGCGCTCAGTAGAGCGCTTTTGTTATTTTTTAGGGCAACTGATTAGACTAAATTTTTTATCAAAACAGATCCCAAACTCACTGCCCTGTTTACTCAGCCATTTATCCTTTAACTTAACATTATTCTGTTTCATCCATTTAATAGCTTGGGATGCATTCAAATGAACGGGCGGCAGTTTAAACTGTTGGTAAAGTGATTGCTCTTTTGCAAAGTAGCTTTTGGCATCGGTGAAATCACAAGCGCCATGTTTTTCCCATTCTCCTTGCAGCAATGCCGTCCCTGGACTCATGCACAAATAAGGTTTAATCGTGCTTAACGCAAGCTTGGGTAAATCGCCTTGGCAAAACCGTGGGTGTTGATGGATGTTTCCTGATAAATAAGCAGCTTTTGACTCACCCCATAAACCATGAACGACCCAACCAAACTGATTACCTGAAGCACACTGAAATTTAAATTTTGGTTGCTCTTCACGCCCTTTACAAAAACGTCTCGAGTTGGAAAATACCAACATAAAAAAATCGGTTTTAATATCAACGTTTTGATAATCAAGTTGCTGGTCGTAATGAAGGTTAAGGTTGCTATCGTCAATCTGGCACTGCTGCGCCAATCCACAAAGCGGCATAGCAGATAAAATAAGCGCATATAAAATACGACTCACATTCAATTCTCCTCATTTAACGCCCATTCAACTGCTTTTTGAGCATGAATCACGGTGGCATCAAATAGTGGTACGTTGGTATCTTGTTGATGAACCAACATACCAAGCTCGGTGCAGCCTAGAATAATCGCCTGAGCGCCACGCTGGGTTAGCTCGTCAATGATCTCTAAATAGACCTGTTGCGATGATTTAACTACCTTACCAAGGCAAAGTTCATTAAATATGACAGTATCGATTTGCGTACATTGCTGCTCACTTGGCACAATCACATCCAGTGCAAATTTATCTTTAAGCCGATTTTTGTAGAAATCTTCTTGCATCGTAAAGCGTGTTCCAAGTAGAGCGACCTTTGTTATGCCTGAGTGACAGATCGTTTGCGCCGTTGCATCAGCGATATGTAACACGGGAATCGAGATAAATTTGTCGATAAGGGGCACGACCTTATGCATGGTATTGGTACAAATAACCAAACACTGCGCGCCAGCAAGCTCTAGTTTTTGCGCTTTTTGCCCCAGTAACTCACCCGCTTCTTGCCAAAGATTGTTGCGCTGCATCTGTTCAATTGGCGCAAAATCGACACTCGCCATCACCAATTCAGCGCTGTGCAAACCACCTAGTTGCGTTTTAACCTGCTCATTAATCAGTTGGTAATAGTGGGTGGTTGACTCCCAGCTCATGCCGCCTAGCAATCCAATTGTTTTCATCGAAAATTCCTTTAAAGTTTGCTTTGTGCAAATTGACTTAACGCTTCATCACTAAAACGAAAATACTCTTTATCAGTGACATGCGTGGCGCCTATTTTGCGATAGAAAGCCCCGGCTTTGGGGTTACTCTGTTCTGCGGTCCAATCAAGGCGCGTACAACCGTTTTCTATTGCTTGTTTAGCTAAATATTTTAATAGCCTTAATCCTAACCGCTGAGCTCGCCACTTTTCACTAATAAATAGGTCTTTAATAAACATTTGGCCACTTAACGATGGGGCTGGGAAAAGCGTTGTAAAGGTGGCAAACCCCGAGAGTTTCTCTTGGCTAAAAATACCAACAACTGTCATTGATGAATTGGCCGATAAAACTCGTTTCGTTAAATAGGGTTCGATATCGGCAAATCGAGGTGGGTTTGGAAAATAGAATCGATACATTTCATCGAAAATAACAGCCGCATCGCTGGCATCGGCCAATGTTAACTGGCGAATAAAAACACTCATCATTAAATTGCGATTAATTTATCAGACAGACAGTTATATCCAACAAACGGATAAATTAATAGCTAGTTATTGCCCGACTAATTGCTGATAAGTTTTTTCATACACATCAAAGAGTGGCTCATCGAACAGATAAAAATAAATATCTAAGCGATTAACATACTCAAGTGCAATGCTTAGCGCGATTTCGCAGGCCTCTTGATGCGGATACATATAAACGCCGCAGGAAATAGCAGGAAAAGCAATGCTCTTGCAATCATGCTCTAGCGCCAATTTAAATGAGTTTTCATAAGCATTTTTCAAATGCTCCCGCGGCGCTTTATCGACGTTATAAATCGGACCGACTGTGTGAATCACGTAGTTCGCATGAAGATTGCCCGCTGTGGTAATGCGAGCCTCGCCCGTTGGACAGCGCACACAATTCACTTGCGCGACCTTCTGGCACTCTGCCAAAAGTTTTGGTCCTGCCGCGCGATGAATCGCACCATCGACACCACCGCCGCCGAGCATTCTTGAATTAGCAGCGTTGACAATCGCATCAACTTTTGCAGTGGTAATATCACCTTTAAGAATATGAATTTGTCCCATCAATAGCTCCTTGATACTTAGGCATGACAAACTGCTTCTATATTGTTCCCATCCGGGTCAATTAAAAAGGCCGCATAATAATTTGGTTCATATTCAAGCCTTAAACCGGGAGCACCATTATCGATTGCGCCAAGCTCTAACCCGATTTTATAAAAAGTATCCACCAGCTCAGTGGTATCGGCTCCAAAGGCAAAATGGCGCGGTGTAAAAGGGCTTTGCGTCTCAACAATCCACAGTGAATCAGTGCCTGGCGCCCCAAATGAGCAGATCCGCTGGTGAGGGAAATCATCGCTTATATATTTGCTGAACTCATAATTGATTTCATAACCAAACGGCTCAAACAAAGCGGCATAAAAATCTCGGGTACAAAGATAATCGACGGCGTAGGTACTGAGGTGATCAAAAAACATGGCAGATCCTTTTAACGATAAAAAGGATCTCTATCCTAACCACGTTTCTCTCATTGAAAGGGTGATTCTTATCACATTAGGCGTAGGTATGCACAAGCGCACTGATGATACACACGAGCGCAGCCGGGACACCTGAGGCAAATAATACCAGCTCGCTCGTGTAATCGACACCGCCCTTATTGTTTATTTGCGTTGCTTTTTCTTGTTCGCCATCCACCAGCGGCAGCTGACGTTTTTTACGAATCGCTTTCATCTCATTGGCCCGGCGCATAAATGCCCCGCCTCGCCAGCTAATCACAGCAATTCCCCAAAGAATAATCACCATTTCAAAACAAAAATCACCAATGGATGCAACCCGCAACGCAGGAACAAAATGCGATAATATAGCGACGATAATCGCAGTAATGATATTGGCGATAATGATTTTTTTTAAATATTGCATAAATTAAACCGCTGCGCGTTAAAGGCTGCTCATCATAACAGAGGCACTAAGAGCAAAACACTTTTCGCTGGTGATAAAAAAGCGGCCATTATAGAGCCGCTTTGAGCAAAGTAAATTAATTAAGCTTTACGCCAAGTTGTCCCCTGTGGTCCATCTTCTAGCACAACCCCCATCGCACTTAAGGCATCACGAGCTTGGTCTGCTGCTGCCCAATCTTTTGCGGCGCGAGCATCATTTCGCTGTTTAATCAGCGCTTCAATTTTGCTACTTTGCCCATCATCGCCACTGGCGCCTTGCAGATAAACTTCAGGATCTTCACCACAAAGGCCAAGCACTGAGCCCAATTCGATCAAGACACTGGCATATTGGCCAGCTTGCTCTGGTGCTGAGTCTTTGACTTTATTAATCGCTTTTGCCAAATCAAACAACACTGGCAGCGCTTCTGGAGTATTAAAGTCATCATCCATCGCTTCGATAAATGCATCACGATAGGATTTCACTAAATCATCAGAAGGCTCCACTGGCGTAACTGCGCGCAGCGCAGTGTAGAGGCGTTCAACCGCGGCACGCGCCTGTTTTAAATTGTCTTCAGAATAATTCAGCTGGCTGCGATAGTGACCAGAAACCAGAAAATAGCGAACAGTCTGGCCATCGTACTCTTGAAGCACATCGCGAATAGTGAAGAAATTGCCTAATGATTTAGACATTTTCACTTTATCAACTTGTACCATGCCGCTGTGGATCCAGTAATTCACATAATGGGTATGGTGAGCGCAGCAGCTTTGAGCAATTTCGTTTTCATGATGTGGAAATGCTAAATCAGAGCCACCACCGTGAATATCAAATGTTGAGCCTAAGTGCTTCATATTCATTGCTGAACATTCAATATGCCACCCTGGGCGACCTTCGCCCCAAGGCGATGTCCAATGAGGTTCACCGGGTTTGGCATTTTTCCACAGTACAAAATCCAACGGATTGCGCTTATGCTCGCTCACATCAACGCGAGCCCCGGCTTGGAGCATTTCTAAGTTTTGTTGACTAAGCTTGCCGTAATCGGGATAGCTATCAACCGCGAACATCACATCACCATTATCGCCAACATATGCATTACCGTTGTCGATAAGCTGTTTTACGATTTCAATAATTTCTGGAATATGAGTGGTGACTGTTGGCTCGATATCTGGTTTTTGAATCCCCAGCGCGGCAAAATCTTCATGCATAGCGTTGGTGTAATATCCAACCAGTTCAGTGCAACTTTCGTTGTTTTCAGCCGCCCGTTTAATAATTTTGTCATCCACATCCGTAATGTTGCGAACATAAGTTAAATCGTAGCCGCTCCAACGTAGGTAACGAGCAATCGTATCAAAAGCAACAAAAGTTCGTCCGTGGCCGATATGACAGAAATCGTAGATGGTTACACCACACACATACATGCCGATTTTACCCGGCTCAATGGGTTTAAACTGCTCTTTTTGGCGTGTGAGTGTATTGTAGATTTTTAACATACGGCCGACTCTTCTTATCCTTTATTAGATGAATGATTGATTTTACCATCGAAGTGCAACAAAAACAGCTTAGCGGCTAATCGTTTAGATCTATTTGATTAATTAGCAATCTATCCAGAGCTGTTGGCTTTTTGTGGTCAAATTTTGCTCAAATTAATCACAAAGCTCAACAGTTCCTATAAGCGATACTAAAAACATCTATTAAGCGGGTATCATCCCAGTTAGTTTGTCATTTATACTGAACAAACTGGCATCTGTAATCACAAATCGCTAGAATTTAGCGATTTTTAATTCAAGGATACACCCAATGGTTACGTTACATACAAATCATGGCGATATTACATTAGAGCTATTCGCTGACAAAGCTCCAGAAACCGTAGCAAATTTCATAAGCTACGCTAAATCAGGCCATTACAATGGAACCTTATTTCACCGCGTGATTGATGGATTTATGATCCAGGGCGGTGGCTTTGCCAGTGGCATGCAAGAAAAAGACACCAATTCACCGATTAAAAACGAAGCCAATAACGGCTTATCGAATGAAATTGGAACAATTGCCATGGCTCGCACAATGGAACCACATTCTGCTTCATCACAATTTTTCATCAATGTTGCCAACAATGACTTTTTGAACTTTAAATCAGAAACACCACAAGGTTGGGGTTACTGCGTTTTTGGTAAAGTCTCACAAGGCATGGATGTAGTTGAAAAAATTAAAGGCGTTCCTACAGGTAACTTTGGTTATGTTCATCAAGATGTACCTCTTGAAGAAGTGACCATCGAATCAGTCACCGTTAGCGAATAAGTCTTAATGGTCAGTTATTTTATTGCCGACCTGCATTTAAGCGACGAACGCCCTGATATTCTCGGGGCGTTTGTGCGTTTTATGCGCTCTGAGGCTATTGACGCCGATGCGCTGTATATTCTGGGAGATCTATTTGAAGTTTGGGTCGGCGATGATGTCATAACTCACACCAGCCAAACGGTTGCCAGTGAACTTAAAAAACTGACAGACTCAGGTGTGCCCTGTTATTTCATCTGTGGCAATCGCGATTTTTTAGTCGGTAAACGTTATTTACGTGCCTGCGGCGTTCAGTTGCTCGCCGATGAAACCATTATTGACCTCTATGGGCGAAAAACCATGCTCCTGCACGGCGACATTATGTGTACGCTTGATGAAGCCTATCAGAAATTTCGCCGCAAAGTGCATAACCCCATCATCCAATGGTTATTTCTGTGTTTACCAAAATTTGCGCGGGTAAAAATCGCCAGCAATATGCGCAGCCATAGCAAGATGCAGAACCAAACTAAAAGCGATTCGATTATGGATGTAACTGAGCAAGAAGTGACGCGCCGTTTTGAGCAACACAACTTGCAATGGATGATTCATGGTCATACACATCGCCCTGCGATTCATTACCCATTTAATGATGAACGCCAGCGCATTGTCCTTGGTGATTGGTATCAACAAAGCAGTGTATTATCAGTGACCGATAAAGACCTTCTGCTTGAAGGCGACAAGTTGTAATTAGGCCCTTAATCTAATTAATCCGGCGGCTGTTACAAAACCGTCACTATCGATTCATTTCACTGTCATAAATAGTTGTTTAGATAATTTACTAAATAGGGACATTTATCTAAACGCTATGCAAACCCAAACCTCTCGCTCTAAAGACTGTGAGCATCTTCTTTGTGTTCGCAATTTACAAAAAGCCTACCAACAACGTCACCATGTGATCCGATCAATTAATCTTGATCTATATGCAGGTGAACTCGTTGCCATTATTGGCCGCTCTGGCGCTGGCAAATCAACGCTATTACATATGTTAAACGGTACGATTGACACCACCGCAGGCGAAATTATTGGTTTTCCGCAAAGCGCTCACCCCCAACATGTCGAACATCTGCAAGGTAAAGCACTGCGTCAATGGCGTTCGACTTGCGGCATGATCTTTCAAGACTTTTGCTTAGTTCCGCGTCTTGATGTGATTACCAATGTGCTCTTGGGCCGATTAAGTCAAACAGGTCTATTGCGCTCTATGTTCAAGTTATTTCCAAAGTCAGACGTTGAAAAAGCGATAGAACTTTTAGAGTGGACGGGGCTGATTCACCATGCCCTGCAACGCGCTGAAAACCTCTCTGGTGGCCAATCTCAACGCGTTGCCATTGCCAGAGCCTTAATGCAAAACCCTCGCTTATTACTCGCAGATGAACCGGTTGCATCACTAGATCCTAAAAATACGCATCGCGTTATGCAGGCACTGGTTGCCATTAGCGAGCGCAATATTGGCGTGATGGTCAATTTACACTCGGTGGAGCTCGTTAAGCAGTATTGCTCAAGAGTAATTGGCATTGCGCAAGGGGAAATTATCTTTGATGGTCACCCGGACGAATTAACCGAAGAAGTTCAACAACACATCTATGCCGCAGAAGCTCAAGCGGCCTAATACACAAGAACAGTTTTTACCAAAAGGATAGGAAAATGAAACTAAAGCTTGCGTCACTATTACTAACAGCGCTGGTTGGCTCGTATAACTTTAGCGCACATGCCGCGACAAGAGAACTAAACCTTGGGATTTTAGGCGGGCAAAATGCAACTCAGCAGATTGGTGATAACGTTTGTGTGAAGCAGTATTTTGATAAAACTTTAAACGTTGATACCAAACTTCGTAATTCATCCGACTACTCGGGTGTGATTCAAGGATTAGTCGCTGGCAAAATCGATATGGTGTTGAGTATGTCACCTTCATCGTTTGCATCTGTGCAGATCCGCAACCCTAATGCTGTTGATGTGATTGGCATCCTCACCGATGATAAAGACCAATCAAAAGGCTATCATTCAGTTGTCGTGGTGCGCGAAGACAGCCCATATAAAACAATTGCAGATCTCAAAGGTCACGCTTTTGGCTTTGCCGACCCAGACTCTACCTCAGGGTTCTTAATCCCAAATCATGACTTTCGTAAGCAGTTCGGCGGCAGTAAAGATGATAACTACGATCATTTCTTCGCTTCTACAACATTCTCTGGTGGCCATGAGCAAGACATCTTAGGTGTTCTTAATAAACAGTTTGATGGCGCGGTCACCTGGACCTCGATGGTTGGCGATTACAACAAGGGATATACAGCTGGTGCATTTGGCCGGTTAATGCGAATGGATCATCCAAATTTGATGAAAAATATCCGTATCATTTGGCACTCACAGCTTATTCCGAACGGCCCAATTTTAGTTCGCCACGATCTTCCAAGTGATTTTAAAGCAAATCTTGTAAAAGCCATTAATGAGCTAGATAAAAACCATCATGATTGTTGGATGAAAGCCGTTGGCGGCCATCAACATATTAGCCCGGCAACGGTCGATGACTACGCGACAATCATTGATCTTAAACGCGAATTAATGAACGGCGATCGCTAGGATTTGATATGGCACAGTCATTTAATCAGTACTACCAGCATATTCGCCAACAGCAAAAACGAGAAGGTTTGCTCTGGTCGGGGGCAATATTGCTGGTGTATTTATATTCTGGGCATATAGCAGAATTTGACTGGCTGGTTATATGGCATGGGATTCCCCATTTTTTTGATTACATCGCAGAGATTTTGCCCATTTTGCATTGGCAAAATCTCTTTGCTGATGGCCATACCAAAGGCTCGCTTGCCTACTGGGGTTATCGACTGCACATTCAAATCCCACTGTTAGGCCAGACCATTGCCGTTGCCATCGCAGCGACTTTGTTTTCAAGTATCTTGGCCGCTATTGCGGCATTCCCATCGGCGAATAACACCAATACCCACCGTGGATGTCGCTATATTTTGCGAACTGTCGCCGCGTTTTGTCGAACCATGCCAGAGCTTGCTTGGGCGGTGATGTTTGTGATGGCATTTGGCATCGGCCCTATTCCGGGATTTTTTGCCCTAGCCTTACATACCTTTGGTGCACAAACCAAACTATTTTATGAAAGTGTCGAGGTTGCCTCAGATAAACCTGTTCGCGGTTTACGTGCTTTAGGCGCAACGCGAATCGAGCGGATGCGCTATGGACTATGGCCGCAAGTCGCTCCGACCTTTTATTCCTACACGTTTATGCGCCTTGAGATCAACTTTCGCCAATCAACGATTCTCGGACTAGTGGGTGCTGGTGGTATTGGTCAGGAGTTAATGACATCAATTAAGTTAGATCATTTTGATCAAGTATCGATGGTTTTGCTGCAAATTATTCTAGTGGTTTCCATTTTAGATTTCTTATCTGGAAAAATTCGCACATACATTCTTCAAGGAGGACAGCATGTATAACGGCATCAATGCTAAATCAGAGGCGTTTTTATTTTCCAGCGAAGATAACCAAGCTTCTCATCAAGCGCAATACAAAGCTATCTATGCCAGCCGTCGCCGCTATAGTATTTGTTTAGCCTTAGTCGCCATCATCCTGGTTGCCTATTACGTGTTATTTTTTGCTTATAATGGCCTCACGCTCCCCCGCCTATTTGAGGGATTTGATAAACTAGCGCAATATTTTGCGCGAATGTTTATTTGGCACAATGTCAGCCAATGGCCTTTTAGTTATTACTTCAAACAAATAGCAATTACCTTAGCAATTGTCTTTGCTGGCACCATCTCAGCAACGCTGTTAGCTCTGCCCTTGTCTTTTATAGCTTCACGGCAGGTGATGCACAGCTCTTTGCTTAAACCTATTGCCATGGCTATGCGCCGCATTTTTGATGTCATGCGCGGCATCGATATGGCGATTTGGGGGCTGATTTTTATTCGCGCAGTTGGTATGGGGCCACTGGCTGGGGTGCTTGCAATATTTATTCAAGATACAGGTTTGCTCGGCAAACTATATGCTGAAAGCCATGATAGTGTTGATAAGCGTCCAAGCCGCGGGTTAAGCGCCGTTGGGGCAAATAGTCTGCAAAAACATCGCTTTGGTATTTTTACGCAGTCCTTCCCACAGTTTCTGGCATTAACGTTGTACCAAATTGAATCCAATACTCGATCGGCTGCTGTACTCGGTTTTGTGGGAGCAGGTGGTGTAGGTTTGGTTTATGCCGAAAACATGCGACTGTGGAATTGGGACGTCGTGATGTTTGTGACATTAGTATTAGTGGTTCTGGTGATTATTCTTGATAAAATCTCAGAAATACTCCGCAAGAAATACATTATCGGTGAACCAGTTCCCCTGTTTGAGTAATTGAACAAATTTGAAGGCTAGAGGCCAAAAACCCTTAATGAGTGCTGTAGCGATAATCACGCACAACACCTTCATGAAATAAGATAACCAGTGTTTTGGCGGGCATTCTAACATTCACCCAAGAATAAGGTTTTTCGCCATCCGCTCGATAAGTCCAACGCTGCCAGCTATTTCCCATGGATGTTTTCATATAAGGTTGGCCAAACATCGATACGATTTCATCTTCGCTGGTGTAGCCTCGCTCAATCTGGGACACTTTGCTGTCAGTTATCGTTGCCGAGCTTAACACACGATAAAGCGCGCAGCTGCTTAGAGATAAACTGACAATTAAAATAAGTCCTAATTTAGAAAACTGACCAGCAGTTAATAACTTTTTTAGCCAATTTAATGCCGCTGTTTGCTTGAAAGTTATCATCCCTAACCTTTTACCGAAATACCCATGATTATCGCTTCGATTGTACTACATATCCTGAAAAAATGAGGTAAAATAACTCCTTTGTCATGGGCATTCATACTGCTCAGTCAATAAATCTATCGCTGGTAATTTTCGGCAAGCTATACACTATCGCCAAGCCATAAATCACATCTACCAGCATCCATAATTAGGTCGATATACATCTGAGGTTTTATGTTAACTTCATACTGGCGCCAGCGACATCAGGCGCAGACAGGTGTGCTGTTGTCGTTTATGACTCTGGCATTCTTTACCGGGCTTGGCGGTGCGCTATTTATTCCAATCTTAAGTTTATTCTTAACCACTAAAGTTCACGTTGAGCCATTGGCTGTTGGGGCTTTTTATACCGTGAATGCCATTGGTGGGATTTTCTTTACCCAAATTGTGGCTCGTTATTCAGATAAAAAAGGTCACCGAAAACAGATTATTTTAATGTGTTTGGTAATGGGCGCCTTAAACTGTTTACTCTTTGATTGGTGTCGAAGCTACTGGGTTCTTATTTCGCTGGGGATCTTTTTACTTGGGATGGGCGCATCCGCCATGCCTCAAGCATTTGCGCTAGCACGTGATTATAAAGACCAATCAGGCCAGAGCTCAATTATGTTCACCTCGATTATGCGAGCGCAGCTCTCATTAGCTTGGGTTGTGGGCCCTGCGGTGGCTTTTGGCATTGTGACAGCTTATGGATTTCGGACGCTATTTTTATTTGGTATGGGGATTTATGTCATCGGCTTTTTTATTACTTTATTAAAACTGCCGGATCTGCCACATACCAAAACCGATCAGCAAAGCCCACAACAAATTGGCGCGATGCGACATCGCAGTGATGTGATTAAACTGTTTATCTGCTCGACTCTTATGTGGGCCTGCAACAGTATCTATATTATTTCAATGCCGCTTTATGTCAGCAAACAGCTTCATCTACCCCAAGAGCTCGCCGGCTGGATGATGGGAACATCAGCCGCGTTGGAAATTCCTGTCATGCTCATTGCCGGATATCTAACTAAATATTGGAAAATGAAAAGCATGCTGCTGGTCGCTGGATGTGCGGGGGTTGTTTTTTACATCGGTTTTAATTTGTTGAACTCCCCTCATGCCTTACTTGCCTTACAACTTGGTAACGCCGCATTTATCGGTATTCTCGGTGGATTGGGGATGATCTATTTTCAGGATTTAATGCCAGGGCGAGCAGGTCAAGCGACCACATTGTTTACCAACAGTATTTATACCGGTTCAGTTTTCGCGGGCGCTTTAGCAGGAAGTATTGCCCAATATTTTAGTTATGGCGCAACATTTATCGTCTGCGGTGTCTTCGCGCTCATTGCCACTTTGCTGCTAACGCTGGTAAAACCAATTTAATGATAAAAATTTTGAGTTAATCACACAAAGCCAGTCCGTTAAGACTGGCTTTTTAATGGCAAACTTAAGCCTACAACTTAACGATTTAGTCTAAATCTAAATCAGCTGCAATCGCAGCGAACTGATTTAACACATCCAAGCGTTTTTCCATGTCATAGACTGGGATTGTAATCATTATTTCATCCACTTGCGTTAAGCGAATAAATTGCGAGAGTTGATGAGCAACCGAAGCCTTATCACCAACCAATGAATAACGAAGTGTTCTATCCACCATCATTAGCTCCGTTTCGCTTGCATGCTCTTCTAGATTCGCATCTGGTTTTGGAAACGCTTCATTAAGTCCGCGACGCAAATTTAAAAATTGTTGTTTCGCTGAGCTAAATAGATATTGCGCCTGCTCATTGGTTTCGCCAATCACCACGGCAACGCCAGCCATCGCATAAGGTTGGCCCATCTGGTGGGACGGCTTAAATTTATTGCGATACATACTCAACGCTTGGGTTAAGAAGTCAGGGGCAAAATGCGAGGCGTACGCATAAGGCAAACCAAATGCCGCCGATAACTGCGCGCTATATAAGCTTGACCCTAACAACCACAGCGGAACTTTAGTACCACTGCCAGGAATCGCTAAGACATCGCCCGGACTATCAGACAGGTAACTCATTAAAAGCTCCACATCTGCCGGGTAACCTTCTACAACGTCCATCGTCGGCCGGCGCAACGCTTGGGATGTTTTCGGATCGGTACCCGGGGCCCGCCCTAGCCCTAAATCCACACGATTTGGGAACATTTCGGCTAACGTGCCAAATTGTTCAGCCACCATTAAAGGCGCATGATTGGGCAACATAATGCCGCCAGAACCGATACGAATTGATTCGGTGGCCATCCCTGCTTGCGCAAGCATCACAGCCGTTGCTGAACTGGCAATTGCTCGCATGCCATGATGCTCGGCTAACCAATAACGCTTGTAACCAGCCTTTTCTGCTGCTTTTGCCAAAATCCGGCTATTGACTATCGCCTGAGATGTACTTTGAGATTCGCCAATTGGGGCGAGATCTAAAAGCGAAAATGGAATCATAACTACTCCATATTTGAATGATTATTCAAATATGCCTGAGCTTAAGCAAAAGTTCAACCTCCGCCCACATTGTTGTCAACAATTACGCCATATCGACAAATATTAACTATGCTCAAATAAAGATTTCTTCGCATAAACAGATAGGGTTACTTAATGGGTCAATTAAAATCAAACTCACCTGATGTTCCGATGCGGTTAGATGAAACGGCTCGACTTAATACCCTCACACAACTGAGCTTACTCGATCTGCAGCCAGAAGAGCGCTTTAATCGTCTTGTGGAGCTCGCCCGGCATATTACCCAATCGCAAGCTGCGATGTTTTCACTCATCGACAAAGACAGGCAATGGGTCAAGGCTCAAGTTGGTATCACTATCCCTCCTATCCCACGGGAATGGTCGATTTGTTCACATACCTTAAATGAGCCTTCTGGGATTTTGGTGATCGAAGATACTCATCAAGACGCACGTTTTGAAAATAATCCATTGGTTAAAAAAGACCCGCATATTCGCGCTTACTTGGGATGTCAGGTCAAAGCACATTCTAGTTATGCTTTAGGCACTCTTTGCGTATTTGATCAAAGCCCGCGAACATTTAGCCAGACGCAAATTCACGAACTGACCATGCTAGCAGACATCATTGGCTCAGATATCTGGCGCGACCAACAGCTTATTGAAGCTCATCGCGATCTGCTGCAAAAAACACTTTATGATCCGCTCACAGGGCTGCCGGGCCAACAACTATTTATCCAAAAGCTCACCACCATTTGCGATAAACATAGCGAGCAAAATTATCAGTTATTGATGCTAAATATTCAGCGCTTTCGAATCGTAAATCGAATCTATGGTCATGCTCGAGGGGATGCAATTTTACAGATTTTTAGTCAGATTTTGGGCGAAGTTAGCCCTGAAAACGCATTTATTTCGCGCCTTAGAGATGACCGCTTCGCCATTTTATATCAATTGGGTGAAGATCAGGATGACTCAACTTTGCTGATTCGTCTTAGAACACTGCTAGAACATCCACTGATCGAAAACGAACCCTCATTAACGATTTGTGCCTCTGTTGGTGTGGCAAAAATCACGCCTGAAGTAAATATCCCTGATGAACTGATCAATCAGGTAAGCACCGCCATGCATGCCGCTCCCGATATCTCCAAAGGGATCAGTGTGGAAAGTTTTGAACCATCTCAAGAAAACCATCTAGCACGCAGCTTTGAAATAGAAAATAAACTAGCCAAAGCCATTGAAGATCACCAGTTTGAGATGCTCTATCAACCGATTGTCCGTTTAAGTGATGGGCAGATGAGTGGCTTTGAAGCGCTCATTCGCTGGCCGTGGAAGGAAAACGAATATATTTCTCCGATGGAATTTATTCCGGTCGCAGAAAACAGCGGCCTGATAAAATCACTTACTCGCTGGATTATTCGCAAAACCTGTGCTGACTTTGCCAGCGTCTACGACCAATTGCCTGAGTCGGTTTATATGTCGGTCAATATTAGTAGTGCGGATTTGCTTGATCCTAAATTTACAGATGATGTGCTCAATGTTTTAAAACAGAACAAACTCCCAGCACAAAGTTTAAAGCTTGAAGTGACAGAGCACTCGGTCATTAACGACCTTAAAACAGCCATCAATCAAATGAAAATTCTGCAACAATCGGGTATCCGCTTTGCAATTGATGATTTCGGTACAGGCCATGCGTCCTTACGCTATCTGCAGCTTTTGCCTGCTGCATATCTTAAAATTGACCGTTCATTTATCGGCGGCGTAACAGAGCTCGAAAGAGACGCCGCCATCACTCGCGCCACCATAGCACTGGCACATAGCCTTGATAAAAATGTTATTGCTGAAGGCGTTGAGAAATGGGAGCAGGCGGAGTTTTTGCGTGCCCACCAAGCTGAATATGCACAAGGCTGGTTTTACGCTAAACCAATGCCAATTGAAGAACTAGCTAATTATCGCCCGCCCCAATTACCCCAAGAGCATGATTAACCAAATGCTCTTGGGTCAAATAAACCATAATATGGGCGGTTTACCGTCAGGCGCATTAGACCTCTAAATATGCGCCAAGCTGCCCACAACCATAATAAAGCGAGAATAAAATAGCCGATTAAAATAATTGATAATGCAAACCCAATAATCGACCAACCTAATCCCCACCAGAAAACAGTAATAATATTTTCATAGTGGTCTTCAAACAGGCTGCCTCTGGCATCGTTAATTTTAACCATCGCCCAGATGGCGCCGATAAACCATAACACTCCGGTGAAACAGCCTAAAATCATCAAAATATAGGCAATCAACGCATGGTTTTTTGCATCAAGCTCAAATTCACTGAGCTCTTCAGGTGATGTAAAAGATGAATGATATGACCTCATACTTGTCACCATATCTAATTGCATTAGTTAAATTATATAACGTTTACTTGATAGTGCACGTTACGACAACATTTCACTAACTATGTTATCGTTACTTTAACAAAAATAATGAGGATGAAATGTTTAATTTAAAGTCTGCATCACATCCTAAGAACTATTCATAGTTTGTGGTTGATTGTTTCTCAAACCTTTAAAAGAGCTCAACTGTCCCTATCGATTAGCATTAGCCAAACCAATACCAAAACTAATAAAGATGGCACCACTGACTCGATTGATATATTTCTGGCCTTGCGCTGAATTAAGCGAGCGTTTGGCAAAGCGAGCCAAATGAGCATATCCAAAATGGATGAATAGCACGAGCGCGCTATAGCTTAGCACCAGAACAGAAAACTGGATGGCAAAACCCTTAGAATAATTTACAAATTGCGGGAAAATTGCCATAAAAAAGAACACCGCTTTAGGATTGGTCACTTGAATGAGAAACCCCTCTAAAAAATGACCACGTTTGCCCTCTTCTTTGGGCCTAGAAAACACAAAACTTTTAGCACCCATACGCCATTTTTTAACACCTAAATAAATAAGATAAGCCGCGCCAACCCACTTCATAATGCTAAAAGCCAGCGCAGATGTTGCAAGTAACAGCCCTAAACTACTCGCCGACACAAAAGCGACAACCAAAGTTCCAAGCACAATACCTGCAATTCCCGATAGCGCGCCGGCTATGCCATCCCGCAGTGAATTGCTCAACGTCAACAACACGCCAGGCCCAGGACTTAGTACAGTCAACGCAGCAATCAATAAAAATACACCGTAACTTGTCATATGGTTACCTATGCAATAAACCAAATTAACTTTACTTAATAACAAGATACTGACCAATCAGTTAATAGACAATACAAATTGTGATATTCAACAAATTTTTACTGCCAATTTGAACGCTTCGCGTATACCATAACCGAACCTCTTTTTGCATGCATTCAATGTCAAAGGATTTGCAATGGCTACGCAACCAGAAACTATTACGGTTAAAGCAAGTGACGCTTTATTAATTATCGACCTGCAAAACGATTTCTTACCCGGCGGTGCTTTAGGAATAGCGAGCGCAGAGCGAGTCATTGAACCGATTAACCGTTACACACAATATTTTGAGCGCTCTCAGGCGACCATTATTTTAAGCCGTGACTGGCATCCAGACGATCATTGCTCATTTGCGCCGCAAAATGGCCCGTGGCCAGCGCATTGCATTCAAAATACGCGTGGTGCGCAAATTAGCGCAAACTTTACCTGGCCAACGCAAGCTTGGCTCGTCTCAAAAGCGACCTCAAGTGATAAAGATGCTTACTCAGCTTTTGATGGCACTGAATTAGCATTGCAAATGAAGCATTGTGGTATTAAGCGCTTATTTATCTGTGGGTTGGCCACTGATTACTGCGTTCTACAAACAACGCTTGATGCTCTTTCAAGTGGCTTTGAATGTTTTTTATTAACCGATGGAATTGATGCGGTCAATGTCAGTGAGCATGATGGTCAACAAGCGATAGAAAAAATGTGTGCCAAAGGTGCAATGCCGATTCAATGGCACTCATTAGCCCCGCTCTCTCATTCATAATTTCATAGTGCATAAAAAAGCCACCTGATTGCTCAGGTGGCAGAAAACTGGAAAACCTAACAATGAACCATTAGTGAATTTCGATGTGCTGCGTTTCGGGTTCGCTTACTTTGGTTTTTGGTAAACTCAGATACAGCATGCCATTTTCAAAACGAGCATCGATCCCGTCTGTTTTCACATCGCTAGGAAGTTCATAACGACGAGTGAACTGGCCATAAAAGCGTTCGTTCAGCTGCAATTTTTCATCAGTTTTTTCATGGCTACGTTCGCCAGACAGTACCAGATAGCCATCTTCTAAAGAAACTTTAATATCTTCTTTACGCATTTCTGGTAATTCAACTTTTAATTCATAACGATCGGCTGCTTCAACAATGTCAGTTGCAGGCATCCAACGACGTTTCTGATCTGCAAATGGACTTGGCCAGTTCATCAGTCGATGGATCATATCGTCAAAATCTTCGGTCGGATTCCAAGGACGCAATTTCATGTTCATGATAAAACCTCCTCAGTTTATTCAATGTTACTTTTTAACTAAAACCTTATAACCATTAAGCTCGGTGCTTATTGCTTACACCACTTATATAAGGCTCTACCCAATAATTTCAATAGAAAAAATTAATAATTATTAGGCATAAAAAATGGCCGCTATATAAGCGACCATTCTAAAATATGACTAACTATTTTTGCCGTAATCGGATCTGATGTTTACGCACACTGCGGCGAATCCGAGCGGTTCGAGTGCGGTCTTTATCACCTACTTTTAATAACGTTTTTTCTTCAGCTGGCAATTGCACTAGCGAGCGCAGATAATTCACGGTTTGTAGATCGACTTCTTTCCATGCACTACGCGGCAGTTGTTTTGGCAAAATCACCTGGCCATAACGGGTGCGGATCAAACGACTTACTTGCACCTCTTGAGATTCCCACATCCGGCGAACTTCTCGGTTACGCCCTTCATTTAAGGTCACTTTTAACCATTGATTGAGGCCTTCGCCACCTTGGCGTTTAACGCTGGTAAACTTCGCTACACCATCTTCGAGCTGAACACCAGTGCGTAAACGCTGGACAATATCTTCGCTCACTTGGCCAAAGACTCGAACCGCATATTCGCGTTCAACTTCAAAACGCGGATGCATTAAGCGGTTTGCCAGCTCACCATCATTGGTAAACAACAGTAACCCTTGGGTATTAATATCCAGTCGGCCAACCGCAATCCAACGGCCAACTCTGAGTCTTGGCAGACGCGCAAAAACAGTTGGACGCCCTTCGGGGTCACTGCGTGAGCAAATCTCACCATCTGATTTGTGATAAATTAAAACGCGGCATGGCTCTTCTGCTGCAAGCTGCGTATTCACTTTATTCCCATCGAAACGGATAATATCCTCGGCTTCGACACGATCCCCCAGTTTGGCAGTTTCTCCGTTAATACTGGCACGACCGGCATCGATGGCCGCCTCCATCTCACGACGGGAGCCTAGGCCACAGCGGGCAAGGACTTTTTGTAATTTTTCGCTCATTTAATATCTATCCGCTAAAAAGTTGCGCTAAGTCTGAAAGTCCTGAGGAATTTTTTCAAGTAAAGATTGATCTAATTCTGGCAATTCACTGAGACTTTTTAAATTAAAGTAGTCTAAAAACTCTTTGGTTGTTGCTAATAATGCAGGTCGCCCGGGAACTTCCTTATGACCGACTTCTTTGATCCATAGCCGTTCTTTTAAAGTACTAATAATTGAAGAACTGACTGCAACCCCACGAATAGCTTCGATTTCACCGCGCGTTACTGGCTGGCGATAGGCAATAATGGTTAGGGTTTCAAGCAGCGCTCTTGAGTATCGCTGCGGCTTTTCTTGCCACAAATAAGAGAGATATTCAGCCAATTCTGGACGCGATTGAAACCGCCAGCCTCCGGCGACTTCAGTTAAAATAATGCCACTATTTTGATATTTAGAAGCCAGCTCTTCTAAAATCATTAGCACTTGGCCTTTCGCCATCTTAAAATTCGCCAGCACGCTTTGCTGTAGTTCGCTAATTGAAAGAGGTCGTCCGGCAACAAACAAAGCGGCCTCGACAAGCTGGATCAAGTTAGGTTTGGTGGTTTCATTTGCCACTAATTTAATTCCTCATCCAGCTCAGAAGACTCTTCATAAAGCGTGACTTGAATCGGAGCCAATGGCTGATTTTGTAAACATCGAATCAGTCGATTTTTAGTGAGCTCTAAAATTGCCATAAAGGTAACAATGACTCCCATTCGGCCTTCATCAGGGGTAAAGAGGCTCTGAAAATCAGTTAAAACCCCCGCTTTGAGCACGCTTAAAATATCGCTCATGCGCTCTCGGGTAGATAACTGTTGGCGACTCACTTCATGATGCTCAAACTGCTTCGCTCTTTCTAACACTCCTGCCAGAGCCGCGACTAACTCAGCTAAATCCACATCAGGATGAATCACTGCGCTAGGCATTGATTCAGGCTTAGCGACTTTGGCTAGAAAAATATCACGCTCGACGCGCGCTAACTCATCGACCTGCTGAGAAGTATTTTTATATAACTCGTACTCTTGCAATCGACGAATTAACTCAGCTCGAGGATCTTGCTCTTGCTCATCTTCACTGGGTGGTTTTGGCAACAACATTCGAGATTTAATCTCAGCCAGCAGCGCCGCCATCACCAGATATTCAGCCGCTAGCTCAAGCTTTAATACCGCCATCGTTGAGACATAACTCATATACTGACGAGTTATCTCAACAACAGGCAATTCGACAATATTAAGCTTTTGCCGACGAATGAGATAAAGCAAGAGATCCAAAGGCCCTTCAAAGCGCTCTAAGATAACTTCCAGAGCATCCGGTGGAATATACAAATCATCCGGAATTTCTAACCACGGCTGCCCATCAACCGTCGCCAAAACTAACTGCTTTGGCGTTGATTGGTTATCATCAGTGATGCTTTGAATAGGCTTCAATTAGCAATCCTTATAAAAATGGTGATACATCACCACGACCTTGGCGCAACACTTCGACCGCATCTTCAGAAAGATCAATGACCGAAGTTGGTTGTTCAGCCACAACACCACCGTCAATGATTAAATCTACCTGTTTTTCGAGTTTGTCACGAATCACTTCAGGATTGGATTCAGCAACTTCATTGCCTGGTAAAATGAGCGAGCCAGAGAGCATTGGCTCACCAAGCGCATCAAGCAAAGCCAACGCAATACGTGAGTCAGGCACTCGCAACCCAATCGTTTTACGTTTAGCATTTAACAAGCGCCGAGGAACCTCTTTAGTGCCTCGCAAAATAAACGTATAAGGTCCTGGGGTATTATTTCTCAGCAGCCGAAACGCACTGTTCTCAACCCGAGCATAAACTGATAATTCTGACAGGTCGCGACACATCAGTGTTAAGTGATGATTGGGGTCAAGTTGCCGGATTTGTAAAATTCGCTCTAACGCATGTTTGTTCCCGGCTAAAGAGCCGATCGCATAACCTGAGTCGGTCGGATAAACAACCACGCCACCATCACGAATGATTGCTGCCGCTTGGCTCATTAAACGAGCTTGCGGATTTTCTGGATGAACCTGAAAATATTGACTCATAGGCTTACCTCCTATTGTTGGAGTTCAATATTTGGCAGAATTTGCTGCCAAATGGGTAAAATATTATCTGGTAAAGCTAGGTATCGACCTAGCTCTCGCCAAGGCATCGGTTTATGAAAATCAGAACCAACCGATGCTAGTAACTGGTGTTCATTGGCAAGCGACACAAGCCAGCGCTGGTGATCAGGCTTAAGCTGAGGCATACCTATTTCAATACCATCACCGCCTGCGAGCGCAAACTCAGCGACTAAACGACGCAGCCATTTATTCGAAAGCTGGTAACTCAAAGGATGAGCCAATACTGCGACACCGCCAGCATGATGAAGTAATTCAACCGCTTGCTCAATACTCATCCACGGACTTGGTACATAACCCGGTTTGCCACGGGTCATATATTTATTAAAGACCTTAACAAACGAGTCCTCCACACCCCGGTCAATTAAAACCTGAGCAATGTGTGCCCGTGTGATTGCGCCCCCATTTGCAAGCGCTGCTGCATCTTGATACACCGGATCAAGACCTCGTTTACATAGCCGGTCGCTAATTTCTTGTGCTCGCCAATTACGCGTTTCTCGCTGCGCTTTTAGTGCATTTTGCAATGGTTGATCATTTAGATCAAATCCAAGCCCAACAATGTGTATATCAAAACTCTGCCAGGTTGTTGAAATTTCGACGCCATTAATGATTTCAACTCGGCTAGCAAGCTCTCGCGCAGGCGTCAGCGCAGCAGTTGTATCATGATCAGTGATAGCCAGATAATCAATTTGCATATTTTCAGCGCGTAATATCAACTCTTGAGGATTCAGTGCGCCATCTGAGGCTACGGTATGGCAATGCAAATCAATTTTCATAAATCTCCACAAATTTTTTCTTGACTTTCTTAGGCAATTTCCGTTTTACTAATGCTATCAAATTGTACGAGGTTAATCATGACAACAATTCAAATCATCAACACAAAAGATTGGTGGTGGCACTCTCCATTTAGGCGGGTGTGATTTGTCATGCATAATTAACAAGCAATCAAATTCATAAAGCCCGCATCCAATGCGGGCTTTTTTGTTATCTAGGCTAGGAGATAAAAATAATGACGGGGCAACAACCATCGTTGGTGAATATCATCGAACAAGTCAGTTATGTCGATGACCCACTAGCACTTTATGAGAGTTTTCAACAAAATAACCATGAAAGCATCTTACTTGAGTCAGCTGAAATCGACAGTAAGGCTGATTTGAAAAGCCTGTTGCTTCTCGATTGCTGTGTGAAGATAGTCTGCCACGATAGAGAGGTTCGCTTCACTGCCCTGTCGGATAACGGGAAACAGGTGATTCGAGTCTTAGAGCAACACTTTTTATCAACGCTTATCAAAGAATCCAACAACACCGACTTACTCTTGCATTTTCCGCTTCCAGACCCTCAATTAGATGAAGATTCTCGACTAAAAGCCCTCTCTCCTGTCAGCGCCCTTCGCGAACTTATTAATCTTTACGGCTCACAAGCAACACACCCAGAAGGTTTATATTTAGGCGGTGCATTTAGTTTTGATTTTATCGCAAGCTTTGAACAGCTCGATGAAGTAGCTCCGAGCGATAACACCCTGCCAGATTTTCAGTTCTACCTTGCCGAAACATTGTTAGTCATCGACCATCAACATAAAACCAGCGAATTAATCGGTAGCTTGTTTGGTGATCACCCTGAATTTCGTTTAACTCTAAATAGCCGCTTTGCTCAAGTTCGCCAAGCGTGCCAAGATGTCCAACCGATTATTCATAACTACGACCAACCTTATACCAGTAAAGTCACCAGCGATTTAAGTGATGAACAGTACGCAACGATGGTCGAGCAGCTCAAAGAGTCCATCATCAATGGTGATATTTTTCAGGTTGTCCCATCGCGCAGCTTTTATTTAGATTGCCCAGATATTTTGGGTGCATATCGCCAGCTTAAACAAACCAACCCTAGCCCATATATGTTCTATATGCAGGATCCTGAGTTTGTCGTGTTTGGCGCATCGCCAGAGAGCGCGATTAAATACAGCGCGCAAAGCCGAGATGTTGAAATTTATCCCATTGCGGGGACTCGCCCACGCGGACGCAACGCCGATGGTTCAGTCAATCTAGATTTAGACGGCCGATTAGAGCTTGATTTGCGCATGGATAAAAAAGAGCTGGCTGAACATCTAATGCTGGTTGATTTGGCCCGTAATGATGTTGCACGAATCAGTGAGCCAGGTACTCGCCATGTTGCCAATCTTCTTAAAGTTGACCGTTACAGCCATGTCATGCATCTAGTTTCTCGCGTAGTCGGTACATTGCGTAGCGATTTAGACGCTCTGCACGCCTATCAGGCGAGCATGAATATGGGAACCTTAACGGGGGCCCCCAAAATTAGCGCAGCACAATTACTGCGTCGTCAGGAAGGCAAACGTCGTGGCAGCTACGGTGGTGCGGTTGGATACCTCTCCGGGGATGGCAGCATGGACACCTGCATTGTGATTCGCTCAGCATTTGTCAAAGATGGCGTTGCGCAAATCCAAGCTGGTGCAGGCGTTGTATTTGACTCTGTTCCTCTAAGTGAAGCAAATGAAACTCGCACCAAAGCGGCAGCGGTACTTAATGCGATTGCCCGCGCACATGGCTCAACTTTAGCGGAGGTTTCCCGTGGCTAAAACTATTTTTTTACTCGATAACTTTGATTCGTTCACCTACAACCTTGTGGATCAATTTCGCTCAATGGGCTATCCGGTCAAAATTTATCGTAACAATCTAAGTGCGCAGCTAATTAAACAGCAACTTGATAACAGTGAAGACCCCGTACTAGTGCTCTCGCCTGGCCCAGGGAATCCGCAACAAGCCGGATGCTTATTAGAACTCATTGGCTTGTGTAAAGGCCAAATCCCGATGCTCGGTATCTGTTTAGGCCAGCAAGCGTTAGTTGAATATTATGGTGGCCATATTGGTCGGGCAACACAGACCGTTCACGGCAAAGCATCGGCAATTGAGCATGATGGCAAACGGATGTTTCGCTCATTTGAAAATCCTTTTCCAGTTGCTCGTTATCATTCGTTGGTTGCAACCAATGTACCCGATTCACTAGAAGTTTGCGCCAGTTTTGAGAAAATGCCGATGGCGGTTCTTAATGAACAAGACCGAGTCGTCGGATATCAATTTCACCCAGAATCAATTCTCACCAGTCAGGGAGAAAAACTACTTCAACAAACGCTTGACTGGCTCACCAACGGCTCACAGGAGGACAATGCCGCATGAAAGAATTAGAACTGTTATATCAAGGAAAAGACTTAACGCTCGAACAGAGTCAGCAGATTTTTTCACAAA
This sequence comes from Celerinatantimonas sediminis, assembly GCF_046054195.1. Classification (NCBI taxonomy): domain Bacteria; kingdom Pseudomonadati; phylum Pseudomonadota; class Gammaproteobacteria; family Celerinatantimonadaceae; genus Celerinatantimonas; species Celerinatantimonas sediminis. The sequence continues at coordinate 58,985 of NZ_JBEQCS010000016.1, read as the reverse complement.
TCGTCACCGGAGCAATGAACCCGATTGTCATGGGCTCACTTTTAACAGCGCTTAAAATTAAAGGTGAAACGCCACAAGAAATCGCTGGCGCAGCGCAGGCTTTATTAGATAATGCGGCAGATTTTCCTACCCCTGATTATGAATTTGCTGACATCGTGGGTACCGGCGGTGATGGCTATAACACCATTAATATCTCGACAACCTCAGCATTTGTTGCAGCAAGCTTAGGGGTTAAAGTTGCCAAACACGGTAACCGCGGCGTTTCTAGCAAATCGGGCTCATCCGATCTGCTTCAAGCCTTAGGCATTAATATCGAGATGAGCCCAGAAAAAGCGCGCGAATGCTTAGATGAGTTAGGTGTCTGCTTTTTATACGCCCCACAATATCATCAAGGGATCCGCCATGCGATGCCAGTACGTAAAGCTCTTGCAACTCGCACGTTGTTTAATGTGTTAGGCCCACTTATTAATCCAGCACATCCAACCATGGAAGTGATGGGCGTTTATGACAAATCGCTATTAAAACCAATTGCCGAAACATTCCAGCAAATGGGCATGAAAAAAGTAATGGTGATATACGGCGCAGGGCTTGATGAAGCAGCCGTACACGGACCAACCGATGTTGCAGAGGTTAACGGCAATAACATCGAGTATTATCAGCTTAACCCAGAGGACTTCGGCGTAGATAAAGCTACCATTGAGGAACTTGAAGGTGGCACGCCAGAAGAAAATCGTCAAATAAGCGAACAACTCTTGCAAGGTCAGGGAAAACCTGCGCATCTTAATGCGGTTGCAGCCAATGTTGCCCTGCTCTTAAAACTTGCCGGAAAAGTTGCTAATGTGCACGAAGGTGTGGAACTGGCTCTTAGTGAAATGCGCTCTGGCCGACCACTGCAACTGGTTCATAAACTTGCGGAGAAAAGTCAGTGATTATCCGAGAAACCGACACGGTTTTAGATAAAATCGTAGCCGATAAGATCAAATGGGTTGAGCAGCGAAAGAGCGCTCAACCGTTAGAGAGCTTTAAAGATAAACTCAGTTTAAGTGAACGCAGTTTTATCAAAGCACTCTCGCAGACTGACACACAGTTTATTTTAGAGTGCAAAAAAGCATCGCCTTCAAAAGGCCAGATCCGTGACGAATTTGATTTAGCAGCGATAGCTAGTGTTTATAACAATCACGCTGCGGCTATCTCAGTGCTTACCGATGAAAAGTATTTTCAGGGCAATCACGAGTTTTTACATATCGTTCGCGAAAATGCTCACCAGCCAGTGTTGTGTAAAGACTTTTTTATCGACCCATATCAAGTCTACCTGGCTCGTTATTATCAAGCCGATGTCATTTTATTAATGCTTTCGGTACTCGACGATGAGCTCTATCAGACACTCGCACAAACCGCTCGCTCGTTAGGGCTTGATTATCTAACTGAAGTAAGTAACCAAGAAGAGTTAGAGCGCGCGATTGCGTTAGATGCGCCAGTCATCGGGATTAACAACCGTGATTTACGTGATATGTCGATTGATTTAACACGTACTGAACGCTTAGCACCACAAATTCCATCAGATCGACTGATTGTTTCGGAATCAGGTATTTATACCAATGCCGATGTCCACCGCTTAAGCCATCTGGTGAATGCCTTTTTAGTCGGTAGTTCAATTATGGAACAGACTGATATTGAAATGGCCTGCCGGAGAATGATCTTAGGCGAAAATAAAGTATGTGGCTTAACTCGTCCAGCCGATGCACAGGCCGCTTTTGAGGCGGGCGCTGTGTTTGGTGGACTTATTTTTGTTGAGCGCTCACCACGCTATGTTGAGCTTGCTCAGGCCACAGCCATCTGCAATAGTGCGCCACTGCAATTTGTTGGAGTCTTTGCCGATACAGCCGTTGAAACTATTGCCACAATCGCAAAACAATTAAACCTGTTTGCAGTGCAGCTCCATGGCAGTGAAAGCAGTGATGACATTGCCAAACTTAGAGACCTATTGCCCCAGAGCACCCAAATTTGGAAAGCAGTTGGAGTCAGCAATAGTGCCCCCGAAATTCCAGCCAATGTTGATCGCGTATTATTTGATTCGCAAATTGCCGATCTGTGCGGCGGGACTGGCCAGACATTTGACTGGCAACTCGTCAAAGAGTTTCTGCCGCACGCAATGCTAGCTGGTGGACTTGGACCGAACAATGTTGAGCGGGCAGCCAAATTAGGCGCATTAGGATTAGATTTTAACTCTCAGTTAGAAAGTCATCCGGGAATCAAAGACCCTGCGCTGATTAAAGAAGTATTTACCCAATTGCGCCATTATTAGAATTAGAGAAAATATTATGAGTCAACTAGATCGTTATTTTGGTGAATTTGGCGGACAATATGTTCCGCAAATTTTACTACCAGCGCTTGATCAACTCGAGCAAGCTTTTATAGATGCTCGCAAGGACCCAGAATTTATCAGTGAATTTTCATCATTGCTGAACAATTATGCTGGCCGTCCTACACCTTTAACCTTATGCCAAAATTTAACAGCTGGGACCAACACCAAGCTTTATTTAAAACGCGAAGACCTGCTCCATGGCGGTGCTCATAAAACTAACCAAGTTTTAGGCCAAGCCCTGTTAACCAAACGCATGGGCAAAAAAGAGGTCATCGCCGAAACAGGTGCCGGTCAGCACGGTGTCGCAACAGCTTTAGCATGTGCCCTTTTTAACCTCAAATGCCGCATCTATATGGGCGCTAAAGATATGGAGCGCCAAGAACCAAACGTATTTAGAATGCGCTTAATGGGCGCAGAAGTTATTCCCGTGCACAGTGGCTCATCGACCTTAAAAGATGCTTGTAACGAAGCGCTTCGCGACTGGTCAGCCACTTATGAAACCAGCCACTATATGCTCGGCACAGCAGCTGGTCCACACCCATTCCCAACCATTGTTCGTGAATTTCAAAAAATGATTGGTGAAGAAGTTAAGCAGCAACTTAACGAACATGAAGGTCGTCTGCCGGATGCAGTTATCGCCTGTGTGGGTGGTGGTTCAAATGCAATTGGCTTGTTTGCCGATTTTATCCCTGATGAAAGTGTCAAACTGATTGGCGTCGAACCTGCGGGTAAAGGTATTGAAACCGGTCAGCATGGTGCACCACTGAAACATGGCCGAGAAGGTGTGTTCTTTGGGATGCGCTCATTGCTGATGCAAAGCGATGAAGGTCAGATTGAAGAGTCATATTCAATTTCAGCTGGACTTGATTTTCCATCGGTTGGTCCGCAGCATGCTTATCTAAATAGTATTGGCCGAGCAGATTATGTCTCAGTCACCGATGATGAAGCTCTGCACGCATTTGAAGAATTGTCTCGTCACGAAGGGATTATTCCAGCTCTTGAATCATCTCATGCGCTGGCATATGCACTTAAATTGATTAAACAAGATCCACAAAAAGAACAACTGTTAGTCGTAAATATCTCCGGTCGTGGTGACAAAGATATTTTCCAGGTTGCTGATATTTTCGCTCACCGGGAGGAATTTCAATGAGCCGCTACGATACTATGTTTGAACGCCTTGATGCCGCAAACCAAGGCGCATTCGTTCCTTTTGTAACATTGGGCGATCCAAACTTCGAACAGTCTTTGGCAATTGTTGATTCACTCATAGCAGGTGGTGCTGACGCACTGGAGCTGGGTTTTGCGTTCTCCGATCCAGTTGCTGATGGGCCAACTATTCAAAATGCGAACGTTCGAGCACTAGGTAATGGTTCTACGCCATCACGCTGCATTGAAATGCTACAAATCATTCGCCAACGTCACCCTGATATTCCAATGGGATTATTACTGTATGCAAACCTTGTCTACAGCACAGGAATTGATAATTTCTATCAAAAACTGGCAAACGCTGGCGTTGATTCGGTTCTAATTGCCGATGTGCCGACCTTGGAATCAGCGCCTTATCGAACAGCGGCTGAAAAATATGGCATTAAATCGATTTTTATTGCCCCACCAAACGCGGATGATGCAACGTTAAAAGAAGTTGCTCAATTAGGCTCCGGTTATACCTATTTGGTTAGCCGTGCGGGTGTGACAGGTACTGAAACCAAAGCAGGTAAACCAGTGCACCATCTGTTAGATGTGCTAAAAGCTGCCAATGCCCCGCGCACCTTATTAGGATTTGGTATTGCTGAACCAAGCCAAGTAAAAGCGGCTATTGCCGCTGGTGCTGCAGGCGCGATATCAGGCTCTGCCGTGGTTAAAATTATCGAGAATAATCTCGACTCACCAGAGACCATGTTAAGTGAACTTAAAACGTTCACCTCAAACATGAAAGCTGCAACAGCTAAATAACGATATTTAAGGCCCAGCAATGGGCCTTAGTTTTATGTGATAGCGCAGTTATCAGAGGTGCTTGTCAGTTGACCTTTTATGGTGACACGCTATGATGACAACAAGACGCATTGGTAATAATAAATTGTAGAATTATTACCCACACTTAGGTCCTGGTATGAAACAACTACTTGAATTCTTTCCGTTAATTGTCTTTTTTATCGTATATAAAATGTACGATATTTATATGGCAAGTGGCGCATTGATTGCAGCAACAGCAATTATGTTAGTCATCTATTACTGCGTATATAAACGGATTGAAAAAAGCCACTTAATCACCTTTTTAGCTGTTGTGGTTTTTGGTGGTCTGACGGTTGCTCTACATAATGATGTATTTATTAAGTGGAAAGTAACGGTTATCTACACCCTGTTTACCGTCATTTTATTGGTATCGCAATTTGGATTTAAAGCGCCTGTTGTTAAAAAGATGCTCGGCAAAGAAATCGTATTGCCTGAGAGAGTTTGGAACCGTATTAATCTAGCTTGGGCGGTCTTTTTCGCTATTTGTGCAATATCCAATCTTTATGTCGCGTTTTGGTTAAGCCAACAGATCTGGGTCGATTTTAAAGTCTTTGGTCTGTTCGGTGCTACGCTGTTATTCACCATTGGTACTGTCGTTTATATTTATCGCTATTTGCCCAAAGAGACAGCCGATCAAAATAAGGATTAATTATGTTCTATGTGATTTTCTCTGAAGATGTTGAGCAGAGCCTCGCGGCTCGACAAAGTGTTCGTCCAGCTCATTTAGCCCGTCTGCAGCTATTAAGAGATGAAGGTCGTCTGCTCACCGCAGGCCCAATGCCTGCAATTGATAGTCAAGATCCAGGTCCAAACGGATTTACCGGTTCAACCGTTATTGCTGAATTTGAATCACTTGAAAAAGCCAAAGAATGGGCCTCTCAAGACCCTTATGTTGAAGCAGGCGTTTATGCTTCAACTGTTGTAAAACCTTTTCTTCAAGTCTTCTAATCAAAAAGCCGATGAACATCTGCGTTCATCGGCTCATTGTTCGCTTCGTTTGTGATTAATATTTTTGTTTAGCACGCTGATAAGCAGGCAAGCGCTCTACCCGCTCTAAATAATTTTGGGTTTGTGGATAATTGTTCAAATCGCCTAATAGCGATTTTGCTAACAATAGCGAAGTCGCCATTTGAATGTCTGCCCCACTCAAATCATGTCCGGCAAACCAGCCTCTATCTTGTAAATGCGCTTCAATCATCGCCAGCTGCGGTTCCAATCTGGGCTGAGTAAAATTACTATTTATCGCAGACATAACTTTGCGCACGATAGGACGCACAAAAAATGGCATTGGAGCTTGTTCAACTTTGTTTAATACGAGCTTCATCACCAATAAAGGCATAAGAGAGCCTTCGGCAAAATGTAGCCAGTAGCGATATTCTAATAATGCTTCAGGTTGTGTTGGGCGCATTTTGCCATCACCGTATCGGTCGATGAGATACTCAATAATGGCGCCCGATTCGGCAATAGTAATCTCACCATCGGTGATAACAGGAGATTTACCGAGCGGATGCACCTGTTTTAATGCCTCGGGCGCTGCCTGTGTTTTTGGATCGCGCTGGTAATGAACAACCGTGTATTCGACCCCTAATTCTTCTAACAACCAGAGCACTCTAAACGAACGCGAATGTTCTAGATGGTGCACTCGGATCATATTGATCTCCTTAGTAATACCTCTTAACTTTCCCAATGATCAGGTCAAATATAAAACTGAACCATACGAGCTTAGATGATTGTTAATATATGTGCTTTTGGGCAATTTCACAGTACGTTTTACATTCCTTTAAGTTGATAATTTAATCGTTACTTTGAGGGCACAAAAAAGCCCCGGAAAAACCAGGGCTCAAGATTAGCTAAATTTGGGTGCTTTTAAGCGCTTTTTTGTTGCTTTAACCACTCATCAATATGAATGATCCGCTGATTACTGCTGCCCTGCCAAGGTAGCTGTGCCGACAACTTATCCTTTTCAAAGCGCCCATCAACCAACACATCGACCAATTCAACGAGCTGCCATTGGAGCTCAGTTAGCTGTTCGATCTCGTAGCCACTCCAGCACCAGATATCTTTTCCAGGACATTCACTGCGAACCCGTTTTACCAGCTCTAACACAGCCGGAACATTATTCGGATGCAGCGGGTCGCCGCCACTTAAGCTTAAGCCGCGCCTAGGAATATCGGTATCACTCAGATCATCGATAATCTGTTGTGACATAGCCTGAGTAAACGGCATACCCGAGTCAAAACTCCAAGTAGATTGGTTGTAGCAACCTTTACACTGATGAGTGCAGCCGGAAACAAACAACGTGCAACGAGTTCCCGGACCGTTCACCACATCAACTGGATAGTAGCGGCAATAATGCATTAGTAATGTTTCACCCGACGTTGAACTTCTTGCTGTTTACCATAGTTAAATGGTCGTGTATCTGGGCTGCCCAAATAACCACAGACTCGGCGAATCACCGATGCTTTAGCGCTATCGTGGTTGCCACATTGTGGGCATTCAAATCCTTTACTAGTTGGAGTAAATTCGCCTTTATAACCACATTCGTAACACTCATCTATGGGGGTGTTAGTGCCGTAATATGGCACATGGTCGTAACTATAATCCCAAACGTTTTCGAGCCCTTCAATGTTATGACGCATATTTGGATATTCGCCATAACAGATAAACCCACCGCTACTTAATGGAGGATAAGCTTCTTCAAACTGCAATTTTTGGTATGGATTTACTTTTTTCTCAACATCCAAGTGGAAACTATTGGTGTAATAACCTTTGTCGGTAACCCCTTCAACAACTCCAAATTCTTGGGTATCTAATTTACAGAATCGATTACAGAGGTTTTCACTCGGAGTGGCATACAAACTGAAGCCATAGCCAGTTTCTTGTTTCCACTGCTCGGTCGCATCATGCAGGCGTTTGACCATTGCAACGCCCTGAGCTCGAAGCTCTTCAGCATCAAAAATATGCTGATTCTGCCCATACAGCGCAATAATTGCTTCGTGTACACCGATATAACCAAGAGAAATTGACGCACGACCATTTTTAAATAGTTTTAACACTGATTCATCTGGGCCTAAGCGTTCACCACATGCGCCTTCCATATACAGAATTGGCGCAACACGTGCTTTGACATTTGCCAATCTATCGATACGAGTCATCAAGGCTTTAAAGCTAATCGCTAGACGCTGGTCTAAAATTTCATAGAATTTTTCAATACTGCCTTTTGCCTCTAGTGCAATACGTGGCAAGTTGATACTCACAACACCTAAGTTGTTACGACCATCATGTACCATTTCACCTGCTTCATTTTCATAGGGTGCTAAAAAGCTGCGGCATCCCATTGGAGTTTTAAATGAGCCAGTTACTTTCACGACTTGGTCATAGTTCAAAATATCTGGATACATCCGCTCAGTGGCACATTTCAAAGCGAGCTGTTTAATATCATAGTTAGGATCGCCTGGTTTACGGTTCACACCTTCACGAATGGCAAATACTAGTTTTGGAAAGACGGCTGTTTTTGCATTTTTGCCTAAACCGGCGATGCGGTTTTGCAAGATAGAACGTTGAATTAATCGAGACTGCCAAGAAGTGCCTAAGCCAAAACCGAGGGTGACAAATGGCGTCTGTCCATTGGCAGTATGCAATGTGTTAATTTCATATTCCAAAGACTGAAATGCGTCATAACATTCTTTTTCAATGCGCTCATCGGCATAAGCTCGTTGATCACTAATGCCCCATTGGCGAGCAACTTCTAAATGTTTTTCATACGAGCGAGTCACATAGGTACTTAAGATTTCGTCGATTCGATTAATCGTTGTGCCACCGTAGATATGAGATGCAACCTGAGCAATAATTTGCGCAGTTACGGCAGTGGCCGTTGAAATAGAACGAGGGGGTTCAATCTCCGCATTACCCATTTTAAAGCCTTTGGTTAACATGCCGTTCAAATCAATGAGCATGCAGTTAAACATTGGGAAAAAAGGCGAATAATCGAGATCGTGATAATGGATCTCGCCGCGTTCATGCGCCTGAACCACATCGCGAGGTAGAATGTACTTTTTAGCATAATGACGTGCTACAATCCCGGCCAACAAATCACGCTGAGTTGGAATCACTTTCGCGTCTTTGTTAGCATTTTCATTAAGGATATCAGCATCACTTTGTTCCATTAAACCGGTGATATCGCGGTTTAATTGACTATGACGGTCGCGAGCAACATCACGGTCATGACGGTATTCGATATAAGCCCTTGCCAGTTGACGATAAGGGCTTTGCATCAGTTGTTCTTCAACAGCTGATTGAATTTGTTGAATTTTAACAGTTGAGTCATCAGTAAAGCGTAAAGAGACGGCTTGAGCTACTGAACTTGCGAATTCATCGCTAACAGGTTCAGAAGCTTGACTGGCAGCTAAGACTGCCTGATAAATGCGTTTTGAATCAAAAGGAACACGACTTCCGTCGCGTTTTTCGACGATCGGTTGAAAATCCATCTTTCTTCACCATTTCAATATCTAGTCCCTTAATAGTACACAAAACACTACATATGGTGTCTATCGAAAAACTCTCCCGTTGATCTAGATCAGGAATTTATCAATTAAAGGCATTTTAGCGATTTCCCTACTGGACAGATTACTCAATAACCAACTATGTAAATCCCTATAGGTTTGGGTGTTGTTATGTCGGCGTTAAACAACGATAATAGTAAGTATTATGTGACATTATTTGCGAGCTCATGACGCACTATTTCTTACTTTTTGTGGCCACAGTTTTAGTCAATAATTTCGTGCTGGTAAAATTTCTGGGTCTCTGTCCTTTTATGGGCGTATCCGGAAAAGTTGAAACCGCAGCCGGAATGGCGATGGCAACAACGTTCGTGCTCACTCTAGCTTCGTTGTGCTCATTTCTGGTGGATCACTACATATTGTTACCGTTAGGCCTGCTCTATTTAAGAACCATGGCATTCATTTTGGTAATCGCGGTCGTTGTGCAATTTACTGAAATGTTCGTCAAAAAGACCAGCCCAACGCTTTATCGATTATTAGGTATTTATCTGCCTCTCATTACGACAAACTGTGCGGTTTTAGGTGTGGCTTTAATCAACGTCAACGCAAACCATGATTTTATCACTTCAGTTTTATATGGATTTAGTGCAGCGGTTGGTTTTTCTCTGGTTTTAATTTTATTTTCAGCAATTCGCGAGCGCTTAGCTCTGGCTGATACACCCGCTCCGTTTAAAGGTGCATCGGTAGCGATGATTACAGCAGGAATGATGTCGCTGGCATTTCTCGGCTTTACCGGACTTATCAAATTATAATTATGATGACTATTTTATATGCAGCACTTGCTTTATTGCTGCTAGGTTTAATTTTTGGAGCAATTTTAGGTTACGCCTCGATTCGCTTTAAAGTCGAAGGTAACCCTTTGGCTGATCAGGTAGATCAAATTCTACCACAAACTCAGTGTGGTCAATGTGGCTATCCAGGGTGCCGCCCTTATGCCGAAGCAATCGCCAATGGCGATGCCATTAACAAATGCCCTCCAGGCGGCGAAGTTACAATTAAAAAACTTGCTGATTTATTAGGCGTGGAACCGCCTTTAGAGAATTCCGATCACGTTATCGATCACGAAAAGAAAGTCGCTTTTATTCACGAAGATGCCTGTATTGGTTGCACGAAATGCATTCAAGCCTGCCCAGTTGACGCCATCGTTGGCAGTACGCGCCATATGCATACGATTATTGCCAGTGAATGCACTGGTTGCGAGCTCTGCGTTGCGCCCTGCCCAACCGATTGCATTGAAATGAAACCATTGATTCAATCCACGCGAAATTGGGATTGGAAACTTAACAGTATCCCTGTAGTTGAAGTAGAGAGCCGTTGATGACGTTAAAAAATCTACAAGCGATTCGTGAAGGCAAATTGTGGTCGTTTCAAGGTGGCGTGCATCCTAAAACACACAAAAATAAAATCAGTACAGCTTATCCGGCTCAATTTGAACATAACGGTCAATACATTATTCATCCACACCAACATATAGGTGAGGATGGTGAACTGAGCGTTAAAATCGGTGACAGAGTGCTCGCCGGGCAACCGTTAACGCACAGTTATATGTACTCCGCTCCGCCAGTTCACGCGCCAACATCAGGAACTATCGTTGCTATTGAAAAGCGGCCGACCAACCACCCTTCAGCTATCGCAGAGACAGCCATTATCCTGCAAAGTGATGGCAAAGATGAGTGGTATAAACTCGAACCCGTAAAAGATACCAGTGATCGCACAGCGCTCGTTAATGCGGTGCATCAAGCTGGTATTTGTGGCATGGGTGGCGCAGGATTTCCGACCGCGATTAAAATCGCCTCTAGGCAAAAAACCGATTTGTTAATTATTAATGGCGCCGAGTGTGAACCTTATATCAGCGCCGATGATACATTGATGCAGCATTATGCAGATGAGCTCAAACAAGGTATCGCATGGGTCCAACAAATCACCAACCCAGAATTAACTATCGTCGCCATCGAAGATGATAAACCCAAAGCGATAGCTGCAATGCAACAGGTAGCGGGTGAGCAATTTATGGTGCGTGCAATTCCGGCTAAATATCCATCTGGTGGTAAAAAGCAGCTTACGGAAATATTAACCGGGCAAGAAGTTCCAGCAGGTGGGCTTTCAGCTGATTTGGGTGTATTAATGCTCAATGTTGGGACTGTTTACGCCATTCACCGCGCCATTGATTTTGGCGAGCCATTAATGCGCCGAATCGTAACCTTAGCAGGTAAAGGCATAAAAAAACCCAAAAATATGTGGGTTAATATCGGTACACCTATTGAAGCGTTAATAGCGGATAAACAGGTTAAACATCCACGCTTAATCATTGGTGGGCCAATGATGGGATACACTCTGCCCGAGCCATCCATCCCGGTGATAAAAACGACTAACTGCGTGCTGTACGGCAATGAGCGCGAATTTGGCAAACCGTCTGATGAACGCCCATGTATCCGCTGCGGTGAATGTGCCAGCGCCTGTCCAATCAATTTATTGCCGCAGCAGCTCTATTGGTTTATTCAAGGCGATGAGCTTGATAAAGCGGAGCAATATCATTTAAAAGACTGCATTGAATGCGGTGCATGTGCTTATGTTTGTCCAAGTGATATTCCACTTGTCCAATACTATCGCCAAGGTAAAGCGAAAATCAGATCTCAGCATCAGTTAGAAATAGATGCCGAACATGCACGCCAGCGAACAGAGCGGCGCAATCAGCGATTAGAGCGCGAAAAACAAGAACGTGAAAATCGCCATAAAGAAGCATTAGCCGCTCGCACGGCATCACAAAGTGATGAAAATTCTGATGCAATAGCAGCAGCCATTGCTCGTGTAAAAGCCAAACAACAAAATCAGAATTCTGAGCCTAAAACAGCCAATTCAAGCAGTGAGCGAAAATCGGCGGTAAATGCGGCAGTTGAACGGGCGAAAGCGAAAAAAGCCGAGCAGCAAGCGCAAACTGAACAATCATCGGCTCAGCCAAAAGCGAGCGACGAGGATCCACGAAAAGCTGCCGTTGCCGCCGCTGTTGCTCAAGCTAAAGCAAAAAAAGCTGAGCAACAGGCACAAACTGAGCAATCATCGGCTCAGCCAGCGGCGAGCGATAAAGATCCGCGAAAAGGCGCCATTGCCGCCGCTGTCGCGCGGGCTAAAGCGAAAAAAGCTGAGCAACAAGCACAAACTGAACAACCATCGGCTCAGCCAGCGGCGAGCGATAAGGATCCGCGAAAAGCTGCTGTTGCCGCCGCAGTCGCTCGAGCTAAAGCGAAAAAAGCTGAGCAACAGGCGCAAACTGAACAATCATCGTCGCAGCCGACAGCTAGCGACGAGGATCCACGAAAAGCTGCTGTTGCCGCAGCTGTTGCTCGAGCTAAAGCAAAAAAAACTGAACAACAGACGCAAACTGAGCAATCATCGGCTCAGCCGACAGCTAGCGACGAGGATCCACGAAAAGCTGCCGTTGCCGCAGCTGTTGCTCGAGCTAAAGCAAAAAAAGCTGAGCAACAGGCACAAACTGAACAACCGTCGGCTCAGCCAGCGGAAAGTGACAAAGATCCGCGAAAAGCTGCTGTTGCCGCAGCTGTTGCTCGAGCTAAAGCGAAAAAAGCTGAGCAACAAGCGCACACTGAGCAATCATCGGCTCAGCCAAAAACAAGCGACGAGGATCCGCGAAAAGCCGCTATTGCCGCCGCAGTCGCTAAAGCAAAGGCGAAAAAGCTAGCAGCACAAAAATCATCTAACAATGTGAACGAGGAATCATCAGACTCATGAAATTGGCTATCCTCAGCTCGCCGTTTAAGCGCCAAACGCAGTCAACCCGTGCTATCATGGCGCAGGTTGCTCTTGGCTGTTTACCAGGGATCGTAGCGCAGTACTATTTCTTCGGCATTGGTCATATCATTCAGATCCTGTTATGCCTTGTAACTGCCTGGCTTTGTGAAGCACTTGTGCTTATTTTACGCAAGCGCCCAGTTTTTCACATTCTTAGTGACAATAGCGCGTTAGTTACCGCCATCTTATTGGGTATCTCGATTCCGGGATATGCGCCATGGTGGGTTGCCGTGTTAGGTACTGTGTTCGCTATCGTATTGGCAAAACACATATATGGTGGCCTAGGACAGAATATATTTAATCCAGCAATGGCCGCCTATGTCTTTTTGCTCATTTCCTTTCCTGTTGCGATGACAGGTTGGATTTTGCCCCACTCTTTGTTGCAAGTTCCATTTAGCTTAAGTGACGGTATTCATCTAATTTTTAGTGGATTTACGATCGATGGTTTTAGCCTCCATCAGCTTGCGCATGCCGATGCAGTAAGTCAGGCAACGCCATTAAATGCTATTCGTACTGGACTTACGATTAATCAAACGCCACAAGCGGCGATGACTTCGCCACTATTTAACTCGATTGGGAGTATCGCGTGGGGGCCCATTAATATCGCCTTTTTAATCGGCGGACTATTTTTAATGATTCGACGCATTGTCCGCTGGCATATTCCTGTCGCATTTCTTGTCACTCTTGGGTTATTTGCTCTGATTGGTCACCTGCTAGATCCGAGCAAAATAGCATCGCCCACCATAGAATTGCTTTCAGGTGCATCTATGTTTGGAGCCTTTTTCATCCTGACCGACCCTGTCACCGCATCAACGACCAATCGAGGCCGCATTATCTATGCAGCATTAGCGGCAATTTTGGTCTTTGTGATTCGTCACTATGGCGGTTATCCCGATGGTGTGGCATTTGCTGTTTTAATTGCAAATATGTGCGTTCCGCTCATCGATCATTTTACCCAACCTCGCGTTTATGGATACAAAGGAAAATCATCACATGAGTAATCCAGTTGTCAAAAATGCGATTCTCTTAGCCCTGTTCGCGCTTATCTGTACACTATTTGTCGTGCTGACCAATCAACTTACGGGGCCACAAATTATTGCTCAACAGCAGCAAAAGTTGAGCCGGTCTCTTAAGCAAGTATTGCCAAGCCAATACGTCAACCAAGATTTACTCAAAAGTTGCCGAGAAATTCGTTATCCTAACTATCTGGGTAATAACAATTGGCACAAAGTCTGGATAGCTAAACAAGGCCAAACGGTTAAAGGTATCGCTTACCAAACTACCGCCCCAGATGGCTATAACGGTGCGATTCGTCTACTTGTTGGGGTAATGGCTAATGGCCAAATCTATGGGGTTCGAGTGATTAGTGAAAATGAAACTCCCGGCTTAGGCGATCAAATTGAACTGCGTAAATCGAACTGGATCTTATCTTTTGCCCATAAAAAATTGTTAAGTGCTGATGATAAACGCTGGGCGGTTAAAAAAGATGGGGGTATGTTTGACCAATTTACCGGTGCAACAATTACCCCGAGAGCCGTTGTTAAAGCAGTTAAACATACGCTAGAGCTCAATCAGCTTAAGTTTGATGAAATTATTACCAGCCAACGACATTGTGGAGATAACTCATGAGTGAATATCGCGAAATAGCGCTTCAGGGGTTATGGAAAAATAACCCTGCATTGGTGCAACGTTTAGGGCTTTGCCCGATGTTAGCGGTAACCGCAACAGTGACCAACGCGCTTGGCCTGGGGGTTGCGACAATGGCCGTATTAGTGGCATCCAATACTTTAATCTCACTAATTAGACGTTGGGTTCCTAATGAAATTCGAATTCCTGTATTTGTAACCATTATTGCCAGTTTAGTAACCTGTGTGCAGCTTTTAATGAATGCCTACACATACAATTTGTATCTAAACTTGGGCATTTTCATTCCGCTAATTGTCACCAACTGTATTATTATTGGCCGTGCTGAATCGTTTGCGGCTAAAAATAGTGCCCCAGCCGCTGCCTTTGACGGCCTGATGATGGGACTTGGATTTACCGCTATCTTATTAATTCTTGGCGGCGCGAGAGAAATTATTGGTAACGGTACGCTATTTGATGGTGCTAATTTATTGCTTGGAGACTGGGCAAACTCGCTAAGAATTGAAGTATTTCACTTTAATCAACATATGTTGCTGGCCATTTTGCCACCTGGAGCATTCATCGGTTTAGGCTTATTAATTGCGTTAAAATATGTCATTGATCAACGTCTTAAAGCCCGAGAACAAAAACGAATTGCTCAGCAAAATTCTCAAGTTCAATCAGCTAATGAAGTATCTGCCTCATGAATAACGAAAAACGCCGGGAGATTTTAACCCGGCTGCGCGATGCAAACCCAAAACCAACCACTGAACTTAACTATCAGAGCCCATTTGAACTACTTATCGCGGTGATGCTTTCAGCACAAGCAACCGATGTATCAGTTAACAAAGCAACTGCGAAGCTCTATCCAGTCGCTAATACCCCCGAATCAATTTATGCATTGGGTGTCGATGGATTAAAACCATATATTCGCACCATTGGTTTATACAATGCAAAAGCCGAAAACATCATAAAAACGTGCCATATTTTAATCGAACAGCATCATAGTGAAGTTCCTGAAGATAGAGCAGCACTTGAAGCACTCCCCGGCGTTGGTAGAAAAACAGCAAATGTTGTGCTTAATACTGCATTTGGTTGGCCAACTATCGCGGTCGATACACATATTTTTCGAGTGTGTAATCGCACCAGATTTGCGATCGGGAAAAACGTGAATCAAGTAGAAGAAAAGCTGCTTAAAGTTGTTCCAAGTGAATTTAAAGTGGATGTCCACCATTGGTTAATTTTGCAAGGTCGTTATACCTGCATTGCCCGAAAACCCCGCTGCGGCTCATGTTTAATTGAAGATTTGTGTGAGTATAAAGAAAAAACGAGTGATTAAATGTGAAAGAGGTCATTAACCTCTTTCACATTTAAATACACTCAAAAGCATCACCCCATTAGGGGTTAAATAGAAACGATTGATGATACGTTCTGCATCGTTTCTGTTAGAAACATGGGTCCATTAGTTGCAAAAACACTAAACGTTAGTTTTTGGCGTGCCATATAAACTACAATAAAAATCCCACCGGTTCACTTCGTCTTCCAGCCAAGGATAATCAGATTTTTTTTGCTTTTTGTTGTTAATAGAGCTGTTCGTCAAGTAATCACTCTCATCTTTAAATTGAGACTCCCAAAAAAATGACAGCTTCACATTCGATTCAAATGAATAGGAAGGCATATTTTTATAGTCATGCTCTTTTATCCACTCCGCCTGATATTTTCTAAATGGCGTTAATGGGAGATGGCTCTCAATCGAGTGAACCAGAAATAACGCTTCGCATTCTGAAAACACAACCAAATCTTCCCAAAAATTGAGCACATCAGGCATAGTGCGTGCTTTTATATCATCAACAGAAAAGTAGACTTTTTTTGTAACAGGGTTATAGATAAAACCACTCGAATTTTTAAATATAACGGGGCGATTCTTCTTTTTTTGCTCTTGCGGATGACTAGCGAGTTTTTCTTTTATACGATCCCAAACTGACTCGTCCTTACACAGAATGTATCCATCTGATTGTGAATAGACACCCATTTGCTCTTTCCTAAATCAAAACTCTTGCACATATAAGTCAATGATACCATTGCCAGAAAATAGTCTTTGCCAATGACTATGGCCATGAAATACTAAATTATTGCTTTTTCCAACACATTAAGCCTTAGTATTCAAGAGACGCCAATAGCAATGTATATATCGAAATTAATTTATCAAGCTGGATTGTAAATTGAAAGTTCGTGTTGTTTACTTCGCAAGAGATGAATGCAATATTTTGTTTTAATTCTATGGTTGCATCACAGTCATCCATCGTTGGTCCAAAATTTAAAAAAATGCGTCTGGATTAATATTACCTGAGATAATTTGCTCTAATTCCGAGCGCACGATGCGATAAACTGTGGCAGATAGAGAACATTATCTATTGGTGTAAGCAGCTGTTCTGCGTAATAAATATCAACTTCTTGGTAATCACCGTTACGTGAACTACCAATAACGAAATGAGGACTGTTTTTCTCACCAATCATTAATGACCTCTAGTGCCAGACTTTTTTAGTGTGTATCACACATCTTTTGATGGATTATTAAGCTGGTAGCCAAATTTAATCCCTTGCGGTAAAACTTTATAACTTTCATCTAAGTAAGAAACATACATTTTCTTTTTCTCTTTCACTGGATCCCAGCCTGAATCTAATGCAAATGATATTGCTTGAGCGATGAATTTGGGCGTAACCTCAAAATGCCAATTGTATGGGTCTATATATAAAATGCCACTCGTTGTACCAATTCGATGTACGCGAATATGAGTTGGATGAAATCCATCAATAGAATTTGCATCAAGTACCCAGCAGTACTCAATGTTATCAATAACTATTTTTCTTTTTACGGCTCTACTCATTGTCTCTAGAGGTTATTAACCTTTGGTGATTATTTGACTCTTTAGTAGCAAATAACTTCATGCAACACGTGTTGCCCCATTGTTTTTGTGACTAACTCATTTAGCTCGCCAGCTAAAAAATCAGACCAAGATGTGTTTATTGCACCTGAAGAGTGAGCAAATCGACCACAAGCACACCAAACTTTTTGGTCATCAGAGATGTATACGCCATATAATTCCCCATCAGGGATATCATTCAGCCACTCTTTAAGTTTTTTCGGTGCCTCATGCTTACGACTATTGGACATCACTTAAAATTAACCCAAATAAGTAAAAGGGAAATATCTCTATCTGATATGACTCTTAAATTAACCATTTAAATGATTGAGATAGAAACTTATCGGTATTTTCCGTCACAATCTCTCCATGTGCTATAACTAATATTTTCGTGTCCCAGGCTAACATTCTAACAGCATGTTTACGAGCTTGCGTTTTATGAAATACAAAACTTAGACGCCAATCCAAAGGAGCTTTCCCATTGGGAGCAAGAATGCCAATACTTTTAGCGATAACTCGTTGCCAAAAGTTAAAATTTTTTCCAGAAAAATTTTCAACTAAGTCAGTAACAATAAGTGTTTTCGAAGTTTTATGAAAAAATACACACTCTTGCATTAATACAGATCCTGAAAATAGCTCCTGCGCTATGTCAGAACTCCAATCCCAAATATTTTCCTCATTGAGAACACCGGTAAAAGAAATATCAGAGCGTTTTTTTATCACTTCACGTGTACCATATACTTCAGCATTCGGATACGCTTTAATCCAATCAGATAGAAACAAATGATGTAAATGGTTTGGAGCAATTAGATATTGCACTTCCCCTATGTTTTTCAGCGCCATTTGTATTGAGTGTGTTAATTTAACGGGACTATGCACCCACACCTTTGAGCAGTTAAGCTTTATTACGGTCATTCGAGTAGAATATGGAAGGCCTAAAAATGAAACAGTATCGCCATCAAATATCCATATGTTATGTGCTAATTTTTTCATTTTCATCTAAATCACATAACCTGTTTTGCTAGGATGCAGGACAGACTAACTTTCTAAATTGAATCGTTTTGCTGAATTTATGACAAGTTAAAATTATCCTCGCCCAGCTTGAGTGCTCTCTTATTTAAAACTCACGACGAACTTTAAATTTATATCCTGGATCATTATTACCCAACTCAATTTCCATTTTTCTTCTTCATAAGGAATAGAAACTCAATTAATAACTGAAGAAACGGAGCTAAGAGTCACGCAGAATCATCTTAAAAAACCCAGCCATTTATATTTGGCCGGGCTTTTAGTTGAACGACTACACTTTAAAACTGCCGACATTACTATTTAATTTACGAAATAGCTCCTGAATCTGCTCAGAGTGAGAACTCACCATATTTGAGACTTCCTCTACACCATCGGTTTGCTCTTTCAATTCTAACAGGTTATGCATAATCGATTGCGAAACAGTCGATTGCTCTGAAGCGCCTTGCGCAGTTTGCTGAACCATCTCTTGTACGTGCTGGAATGAGCCAGACAAGGTATTAAATATTTGAGAAACCTCATTAAATGTCGCTATCGCGCCATCAGCATTTTTACGACATCCCTGAATCGAATTAGAAGAGGCCGTTACATTGTTTTTAAGTTGATCGATAATTGTTTCAATCTCATTGGTACTATCTTGAGTGCGAGTCGCTAACGTGCGTACTTCATCTGCAACCACAGCAAAACCACGCCCCTGCTCTCCAGCTCGAGCCGCTTCAATCGCCGCATTTAGCGCCAGCAAATTGGTTTGTTCAGCAATCGTTCTTATCACCTCTAACACGGAACTAATTGCTGAAGAACTTTGTTCGAGTTCACTTGAGCGGGTCAGTGTTTTCTCAATATCATCCGATAAGCTTTCAATCGCTCTGCTCGCCGAGACAACCGCTTCTTGCCCCTGTTTAGAAACAGCCATAGAGTGATCAACCTCTTCGGCTGAGGTTCTCGCTGTCTCTTCCATCTGTTGATTTGACATCGTCATTTCGTTGGCGGCGCTGACAATATATTCAGATGTTTTAACTAGCGAATGAGTAATATTTTTCGCTTTATCTGAGACATTACCCAGCGAGTCGGTCATTCCCCCGAGTGCATTCGATTGATTGCTGACGCTCCTGATGATCACACGTAATCGCTCGACAAAATCATCAAACTGATGGGCTAATGAGCCGAGCTCATCTTTAGCATTGGAATTAATTCGCTGAGTCAAATCACCATCGCCTTCAGCAATTTCTTTAATTCGGCGTGTGACGTTTTCAATATCGTTGGTCAATTTACGAGGGACATAAAAACCAAAGGCTAAAGCCACGATAAAGGCAACGACCATGACAACCAAAGCGACATGTTGTAGTTCAGCCATATGCGAAAGCATCTGTTTTTCGGCATCGCGAGCATGTTTTCGCACCGCATCACCTGCTTGGTCCAGCAGTTCACGGATAGCGCCAAATTTCTGATCTGCAACTTTAAACGACTCGGGTAACTCTCGGCGCTGCTTAGCAAGCGGTGAGCCCAAGAGCTGTTGGCTTTGCTGGTACCACTCGTTAAATAACATATCAAAATTACTGTAATTAGCGGTTAACTCTGGTTCTGACGCTAGGTGGCTACGATAGCTATTAAAACGAGCAATGACCTGCTGTGCATTTTCATCAAATGTTTTTAGGTTTTGAGCAAAATCTCCGACACCATTGATAATTTGTTGCTGAGCAAGACGCGCTTGATAAATATCACGGTCTGCATTGAGCACCTCGGTAACCGCTTCAACATAGCGCTCGATATCATTCACCGAAACATTTGATTTAGTTTCAGCAGCGCGAGTATGGGTTCGCAATTTTTCGCCAGCGACATCCAACATTGAGCGAATCTTTAAGAATTTTTCATCAAGGGCTGCAAACTTATTAGCTAATTCATTACTGCTAGTAAAGCCAGTCATTACACTGTGACTTGCGTCCAGCCACTGTTTATAGCGTTCATCAAACGACGCGAATGGAGCCAATAACTTTGGGTCTGACGATAAGTACTGGCGATACTTTTGAAATCTATCCAATACTTGCTGTGCGTTACTATCAAAATCTTCACGCAATTTATCTGAGATATTATTGGTTAGCATTTGTTCTTGTGCTAAACGAGCTTGATAAAGATCCCTATCAGCATTGAGTACCACAGATATCGCCTCAAAGTAATTCTCACTTTGATGGATCATGGCCTTTTTTTGCTCGGAGTTCATATACAGCATCAAAATCGACAATCCGGCAAGAATTGCTGCCAACAATAAGATGGGCAACATCATTTTTATTCGAATTGAATGGAAGTTCATTGGCGTCCTATCCTCGATTGAAGAGCATTATTGAGTCTAGGAAAAGGTTGGCAAAGCAGCAAATTAGTTGAGTTTTTTATTTTTCAATATCCGCAACTACTATAGAGTTCTTTAAACTGAACTCGCCAAAGCCTAGGATAATTCGTTATCATACAACTAACTTTTTATTCACTGACGATTTGAGGTCGATAATGCGAATTTTACATACCATGCTACGAGTTGGCGATCTGCAACGTTCAATTGATTTTTACACTAATGTGATGGATATGCAGTTACTTCGTCAAAGCGAAAATACTGAATATAAATACAATCTTGCCTTTGTTGGGTATGGACCAGAGAGCGAAGAAGCAGTGATTGAGTTGACTTATAATTGGGGTAAAGAAAGTTATGACCTCGGTGAAGGTTATGGCCATATTGCTATCGAAGTTGACGATATCAATGCCACCTGCGATAAAATTCGCGCCAAGGGCGGGATCATTTCGCGTGAACCAGGCCCAGTCAAAGGCGGTACAACCGTCATTGCATTTGTTAAAGACCCTGATAATTACTCAATCGAGCTGATTGAGAAAAAAGGCGCTGGCAAAGGTTTAGCTGGCTAACTGCATAAAGTATAAATGGCTAAGCACATGGATGCTTAGCCATTTTCTTTACCTAAAGAGATAACTACACGACGGTTTTTCTCGCGCCCTAGTAATGTCTTATTCGAGGCAATAAAGCGTTTTTCGCCATAGCCTGTGACCTCAACTTTACTGGCATCAACGCCTTGTGAGACAAAGAATTGTTTAACACTCTGAGCTCGTTTCTCTGATAGTTTTTGGTTCGGATAGCGTCCGCCGTAACTGTCGGTATACCCGTTAATCTCAATCATATCGATCTTCGGATCATACTTAACGTAATTGCCTACCATCGTCAGTTTCTGCTTCGACTCTTTAGTGAGTTGGTCACTATTTTGTTGATAGTTCAAAACAGTAAACGCAATATCATTAAATGAATATGGAAGCAGCCGACTTACGCATTGCATAAATTGATCATAGTGGCTTTTAAAGTTGATTGAAGACAATCCAACCGCAGTTGCTTCACCGCCAGAATACCAATCGTTGAAATAAAAGGTCGGGAAATTTCCACTGTCGAGTTCCGAGAGCATCTGCCAAACCGGTTGATTTTCTAAACGCCCATCAAATTGCTGATAAAAGTTCAGCGTCGCAACCGTTTGAGCCGAACGTCCCGGTCGCCACGGCGGTGGAACACTACGCAACAGTACTTGATGAGTCTGAGCCGTGATCCGTCGCATATCCAGCGAAAAATCCATATTAATATGGCGGTTGGCTTTACTCACAAAATGAGCGACCCCAAATGATGGGATCACATGGTCTAATTGGCAAACCAGCGGCGTGGACTCGGAGACCACCCACGTGGAATCATCCATTGTTGCTTGAAACAAACGCAATCCACTGCTGGCATGGACTAACGTCGTCAAGAAAACCCCGCAAAATATAACTCGTCGCTTCATACTGCCTCACAATATCCTACAGGCTGGTATCGGCATGGATTTAAAATACTTTAATCGGATTCGCACTTAACGCCACCATCTGTAATAATAGCGGGATGATTCATTGATAACAGCTTTTATGACAGATAATACCGATTCATTTCTTGCTAACCGTTTTCGTGGTTACTACCCAGTTGTTATCGACGTCGAAACCGCAGGCTTTAATGCTAAAACCGATGCTTTGTTAGAAATTGCAGCAGCGCTTATCGATGTCGATAGTGAGAATCGGCTCATTATCGGACAAACTCTGCACTTTAACGTTCACCCATTTGAAGGGGCAAATTTAGAGCAAAGTGCGCTGGAGTTTACCGGTATTGACCCCTACAATCCGCTTCGCATGGCCGTTGACGAAGGCGAAGCGTTAAAATCGATTTTTAAAGAAGTCCGACGCAAATTGAAATTATATGGATGTAATCGCTCCGTTATGGTTGCACACAACTCAGCTTTTGATATGGGCTTTGTTAATGCAGCAGTAGAGCGCGCTAATATTAAGCGTAACCCTTTTCATCCATTCGTAAGTTTCGATACCACAACGTTAAGCGCACTCAGTTTAGGCCAAACTGTATTAGCTAAAGCGTGTAAAACAGCTGGGATTGAATTTGATCAAAAAGAAGCACATAGTGCGCTCTACGATACAACTAAAACAGCCGAACTATTCTGTTATATAGTCAACCGCTGGCAGTTGTTGGGTGGGTGGCCACTTGAACAAGAAACCACAAATTAATTTAATCCATCTATATACTCTAAATATTTTCGTTTTTTGAGGCATCATCTATTGACCGTTTCTGCTATTGAAGCTCGCTCGCTACAAGCTCAATTTGATTTACCGCAGCCATTAGCTCAAATTAACTGCCCCTTTGCCCAACTTCAACCCGGCTTTAAACGTGCACTGAATTACTTTTCTGCGCAAAAAAATGCTCGATTAATGTTGGTGCAAACCCCTGAATTTATTAACTTGGGCGAGTGGACTCAATCACTTTATCAACCTCATGCTAAGACTCCTCTGGCAATTGATATAAAAGATTCAGCCAAGCGCATCGAGCATGCAGAGACGAAAAAGAGCGAGCAGATATTGCTCAACAGTTCTTCAAACAGTGAATTAGTGATTGCCCAGAACCTGAGCTGGCAAAATCTGTTTGGGCTTTATCCAAGTGAGCTCAAAGATGGCTCTTTGAAAATGGATTTAAATCGCTATAAAAGCGGTCTTTTATGGCGTGCAGATCAAGGGATTTTAGCGGTTCCTGCAGAAGAGTTAATTTCTCAGCGCAATTTATGGCATGCCCTTAATGCCATAGTGGAACAACAACTATTTGACTGGCAAGAACTTCAGCATTGGCCTGCACATGTCGATTTATGCCCAACGCCAATTCATTTAAAACTATTAATTTGGGGCGACTGCGAAATTCTCGATCAACTGCTGAATGAATATCCTCGGTTATGGGACAACACATCCGTTCGCTGCGAATTAGCCGAAGATATCGATGCCAGTTCAGAACATTGTCAAGCCTGGTTAAGCGCGCTCTTTAACCAAGCCCAGATACCAATGCCAGATGATATTGAGTTGTGCACTTGGCTCTTACGCCAAAGCAGCCGTGAATGTGAGCACCAGTGTTATCTTGCTCAGGATTTTTCGCAGCTTGCACACCTTTTACAATATGCCCAAAGCTTAGAAAATGGTCTTACTCTGGAAAACCTAAAAGAGGCTTATCAGCAACTCAACCAGAGTTGTAATGGCGAGCAACGCTGGTCGCTGCGCAGTTATCGAGATGGGCATATCAAGCTATCGCTAAGCGGTAAAACCATCGGTCAAATCAACGGGTTATCAGTTTTGGAAAGCCCAGGCATTAGCCGCTCTTTTGGCGAGCCGCTGCGGATCACCGCAACAGTTCAGCCCGGTGATGGTGATTTAAGCGACGTTGAACGCAAAGCAGAACTAGCCGGGAATATCCATGCAAAATCAATGATGATTATTCAGGGATATTTAACTCGACAATTTGCCCGCGATAGCCAATTCCCAGTCTCGGGAACAATCGTTTTTGAGCAGTCGTATCATGAAATTGACGGCGATAGTGCATCGCTTGCAAGTCTCATGGTGGTGTTATCGGCGCTTTCTAATCAACCAATTAACCAGTCATTTGCTACCACGGGGGCCGTGGATCAAATGGGTAATGTTTTGGCCGTCGGCGGCGTTAACGAAAAAATTGAAGGTTTTTATCAGGTCTGTCAGTTAGTTGACCCGGATAATCGCCACTTTGTTATTCTACCGGCCGCTAACCTAACGCAGCTTAATTTAACCGATGAATTAGTCGAAGCGGTCAAAACACAGAAGCTGACTCTTTATCCAGTTGAACATGTTAATCAAGCAATCGAGCTTTTGTTTGATCAAAATGCGGGCTCTGCTCGCTCAGAAAAAGGTATTTTAGGCACGGTTGAACAACGCTCACGCGCAATGGCAGATATAGAAAATCACCATCATCGCGGAATATTATCCTTGCTTTTACAACGTTTTTTAAAAAAAGCGCTCTAAGCGGTTGTCTAGCCCTTGCTGGTCAGCTAAAGTACATGCAATTTTTTTAATGAAAAGAGAATTATGTCGCAACAACCTAAATCACAAAAAGAGCTCGGCAAACATAGTTTTACCCGGGACGAATTATTAGCCTGTAGTCGCGGTGAATTATTTGGCGAAGGGAATAGTCAGCTCCCTGCCCCAAATATGCTGATGATGGATAGAATTGTCCATATCAGTGATGAAGGCGGTCTGCACGGCAAAGGTGAAATTGTCGCCGAATTAGATATCAACGCTGATTTATGGTTCTTTGGTTGCCATTTCCCGGGCGATCCTGTTATGCCTGGTTGTTTGGGACTTGATGCAATGTGGCAGCTCGTTGGCTTTTTCTTAGGTTGGCAAGGCGGTCCAGGTAAGGGGCGTGCATTAGGTGTTGGTGAAGTGAAATTTACCGGTCAGATCCTGCCAACAGCTAAAAAAGTGACCTACCAGATCGATTTTAAACGTGTCATTAACCGTCGTCTGGTGATGGGCATTGCAGATGGTCGAGTGAAAGTCGATGGCAAAGAGATTTATCTGGCTAAAGATTTAAAAGTTGGCCTTTTTAAAGATACGAGCTCTTTCTAGTCGATTCTCTTTATTTAAATTATGAAAGCCCGGCATTGTCGGGTTTTTTGTTTCTTATTTTCCAAATCATTATTTATTCTTTTATCATTAACAAACGCTATGACGATCACTATTTTTGAGTTTTTTGTCAATTAAATTGAATAGACCCCCATCGCATAGCAAGGATTGTTAATGATGAACCATCTATTCAAGCGTTTTGTTATTATATTTAGCCTCGCTCTATTGCTCTCACCGCTGTCTTATGCGGCTAAAACTCTTACTAACCCCATCTATGAAAACGGTGCTGACCCGTGGGTTGAGTACTATGACGGCAACTACTATGCCGCAACCACCACTTGGAGCTCGCAGTTATTAATGCGTAAATCGGCAACACTTGCAGGACTTGCCGATGCAAAACCTGTCACTGTATGGTCAGAAACAGATAGTAGCCGCTGTTGTAATTTTTGGGCTTTTGAATTTCACCGTCTGAAAGGTCCCAATGGTTGGCGTTGGTACATGATGTTTACCTCTGGTGTTAGCGCAAACTACGATCATCAACATCTCTCTGTTTTAGAAAGCGTTGGTGATGACCCAATGGGCCCTTATCAGTACAAGGGGTCAATGATGCCAGATAGCTGGAATATCGACGGCAGCTATCTGTCTTATCACGGTAAACTTTACCTTTTATACTCCCAATGGGTAGATGATGAGCAACGTGATTTTATTGCTCAGATGTCGAATCCTTGGACCCTTAGTAGCGCCGCATCGCTGCTTACTCGCCCTGCTCTACCTTGGGAACGGGTCGGTATGAATGTGAACGAGGGCCCTGAAGCTCTAGTCCATAATGGCAGAGTATTTATCACTTATTCAGCCAGTTACTGTGAAACCCCTGATTACAAATTGGGGTTATTAGAGCTAACGGGGAAAAATCCCCTGAATCCTGATGATTGGACTAAATATCCGGATCCGGTCTTTACCAAAGCTAATGGTGTGTATGGGCCCGGACATAATGGCTTTTTTAAATCTCCAGATGGCAGTCAATATTGGCTGACTTATCATGGTAATGCCAGTGCTGATGATGGCTGTTCAACCAAACGTGCACTTCGCGCTCAGCCATTTACCTTTGCCAGCAATGGCCTACCGGTATTTGGTCAACCGGTTGCAAGTGGCAGTGCAATTGCGGTCCCTTCTGGTGAAAATGGGCCAATGAAAATTCATCCCACTGGAGTCAGCGTTACATTAACTATCGCTGATAATCAAAAAACAACGCTTCAAGGAACATTGGACCCACTTCCTAATAATCTTTACCGCTTGGTCAATCAAGCTGGCTTAACCTTAACCAATACACAATGTGGTCATGGACTCTGGCAACAATGGCAAAATACCAATTGCCAGCGCTGGCAATTAAGTGCCAACAGCGACGGGAGTTATCAACTAATCAATGCCCAAACTCAAACACCACTTACGAGCAAATGTGCTCAGAAACAGTGTCAAAATTGGCAACTTAGCTTTACTACCCCTATTGCTATCGTCAATGGAGATAGCGGCCGATTAATCACTTATAGTGATGGAGCACTGATTCAGCAAGCATGGGATAACCTTAAAAGTCAAAAATGGATCGTTAAATCGCTCAAAAGTGGTGCTATGAAAATAGAAAATGGTGCAACAGGTCAATGCCTGACATACACCAACAGCCGTTTTTATCTGAGTCGATGCAACAAAAACGCAAACCAGTGGCAGCTTATTACAAGTACCAAAGGTGGATTTGCAATAAAAAATATCACCGATGATAAACTCTTGACTCAAGCTGATTGCAGTTTGGGAGATGGCGAAGCAATTACACTGGAGACTTCACTCGATTCACTTTGTCAGCGATTTTATCTGCGAAATATTAAATAGTAGAACCAAAAAAGCCCGGGATAATTCCGGGCTTTCAGGCAAAGCTTGTTTAAACTATCGTCGTTGTCCTGCTAAAGTAACAGTGCACCGCCACTTTGCTCTTCAGACGCATCACGCCATCCTCCAAACCAATACCCTCGGGTGTCAGCCTGCATATACGGGCACGCTTCTTTTGAGCGCCCAGCCAACCCTGCCTGATAACCTTTTGCCCGAGCTCGTTCTAAACGATCACGTTTTTGTCTTTTCATAGAGCAACCCTCTTCAGTGGTAGTTCAAAAAAACAGGAAGGGATTTTCATCGCCTTCCTGTCTAATATCGCTAACCTTGATGGTTACGTCAAAGAGCAAATTGTAAAGATTAGACTAACTATTTGATCTATTAATGAACAAGCCTAACTTTTTGACTGTTTTGTGAACAATCTCACAAAAATAACCGGTATTAACAACAATGTTAACCAAATACTATCCGCACCTTGGCGGCTATATTTACCTGTATCCGCCTCATATGAAGGGCATGATGACAGCTCACTGTTAACTGGCAGATTCTTATCATCACTGTGAATTAATTGCAATACAACAGGAGTACCATCATAGCCATCGATAATATTTTGTTTTGACGAGAATTTCGTACCTGACGCGAGTACATAAATACCCTTATCAGTGACACTTACAGAGCGAACATTAGTAATCCGATAGTATGGCCGTTTTGCTGTGCCATCTTCCGTATAACAGGTAAGGCTCGCCAGTGACCAAACGTAATCATCAACATTACTGGTATCTGCCATATAATCGGGGACATCAAACAAGAACGCCTGCTGGCGACGAGTCACGCCATTATATGAGGTTTGCGTTTGACTTGATGCATCCTGACGCCCAACAGCAATCCCAGTATCATGGTCGATGGCGATAATTTCATTATTTGCCCCTGTAAACTGATGGTTCTTAAGCGGCCATTGAACCGTTCCAGCTCCGCTTGTTGGAACCCCATCCGTAACATTAGTCAATTTGCTAATAAACATATTAACGGCTTGGTTATGCTCAGAGCTTGCTTTATCAGTTGTGTAGCGCTCATTACCAATCACATAGACGCTAGAGTCAATGGGGTTAGTGATACCAACTGCCCATTGGTCCCGAATATCATCATCATCATTATTAGTGATTAATCCTGTTCCGCTTAGTTGGTACCGAGTAATCGAACTTCCATCAGTGGTATAAACTGCTGAAGCCCCAAATGAATAGATATTACTATCATTATCATCATATGTGCTATAGCCAGCTAAAGCTCCATAACTGTTTGCATCAAGAGCTGCTGCTGTATATGGAACATTATCTTCGCTATCTAACCAATCACTACCAACAGCTGTCGGTTCGATAGAATCTTCATTAGAAGAAAAGGATACGCTGCCTAATGACCAAACAGCAGCGTTAGTACGAATACCTGGGCACGATTGATAATAACTACTTCCATCGCTATCACCATCTTCATAGCATCGTTCAAAGTTATTTGAACTAGCCGCTGCCGTACTGCTCATTCCTGCTACATATAAAGTATCGCCATATGTTAAAAACGTATAACCTGCAGATAATCCACCATTAGTGTCTGTATAACTAGGTGTCAGAGTAATTCGATAGGTGCCATCTAAACTTTCGACAAAGCCAGTTGGTAAAGTTTTACTGCCCGGAGCAAAATCATACCCAGTGACCCAATATTTGTTAGAAACCCCACCAATCTCCACCGTACTTGTGGTCATCCCAGTAATAACTGTGTCGTGGGTTTTGTCTTGATCACTATCCAATCCATAGAATCTAGAAAGAACAGTACTACTAGTCGACTCGGTATAAGGAAAAGAACTAGAGTTAGTCCAACTATAATCAGAGGAAAGTGACGTATCAGAGTCGCCACTTACCATCGCAAGAAAATAAGAAGAGTATGAGTCATCACCGTTATTAAAAGCATCTTTTATAGCTTCACGATAATCATAGAAACCATTATTAGCTGATGAACTATCATCCCCTTCCCAATCTAAATCACAGATATAAGTTGAATATTGGCAACCATACTGAAAAGTATATGGGCGGTTAATGTCATAGCTGCGAAACGGGGTGCGGATATATTGCGCATTGGCAGCAATGTGATCTCCGTCAGCACTCATCGCGGCACCTTTTAAATCTTGTTGAGCCCGAGATAAACTTGTATCACTGCCAACAGGTATTTCCTTGACGACATCAAAATAAGGCTCCACCGTTACATCTGCAAAACTATATCCAGTAGTTAATAGAGCCATTAGCGGTAAATAGCGCAGTAATTTTTTTAACTTCATTGCGTTTTTAATTCTTCCAATTCTTCCCAGCGGTTGAACAGTGTCTCCAGAGCGTCTTCAGCTTGTTTGAGCTGATCCAAAACCGGTTGGGTCATTTGCGCGTCCTGCGTAAAAAAATCCGGTTGGTTGACTTGTTCCTGAAGCATGGCTAACTCGTTTTCAACACGAGCAATATTTTCCGGCAGCTCTTCAAGCTCCCGTTGCAATTTGTACGATAATTTTTTTGAAGATGTCTGGCGAGATTTTTTCTCAGTGCTCTTAGTTGGTTTTTCTTCGATAACTTGAGCGACATCTCGTTGGCGACTGATCTGGCGCATTAAATCCTGATAACCACCAACGGCAGTTTGAATTTCGCCTTGACCTGCGAAAAACCAAACTTGGGTCGCCGTATTATCGATAAAAGCACGGTCATGACTGACAATAAACAGAGTTCCCTGATAATTGGCAATCAACTCTTCTAACAACTCCAACGTTTCGACATCTAAATCATTGGTTGGTTCATCAAGGACTAATAAATTCGTTGGCCGTAGAAACAACTTAGCCAATAACAGACGGTTTTTCTCCCCCCCAGAAAGCGCTTTAACTGGCGTAAAAGCACGTTTGGGCGGAAATAGAAAATCTTGCAAATATCCCATCACATGACGGCTTCGTCCGTTGACGGTCACTTCCTGCTTACCATCGGCCACATTGTCCATAACCGATTTTTCTTCATCTAGCGTTTGTCGATACTGATCAAAATAGGCAGATTGAAGCTTTGTCCCAACTCGAAGATGGCCTTGAGTTGGCTGCAGATCACCTAACAGTAATTTAAGTAGTGTTGATTTACCAACCCCATTAGGGCCAACCAGTGCAATTTTATCGCCGCGTTGCACTTGAAAGCTAAAATCATTAATGATGGTTTTATCGCCCCAAGAAAACCCAAGATTCTCAGCCTCAAAGACCAATTTGCCAGAACGAGCCCCTTCATCCAGTTGCATTTGTGAAACACCTTGGCGCTCAACTCGATCTTGGCGCTCCTGGCGCAATGCTTTTAATGCTCGAACCCGTCCTTCGTTACGAGTTCGCCGCGCTTTAATTCCTTGACGGATCCACGCTTCTTCCTCTGCCAATTTTTTATCAAACTGAGCATTTTTCTCTTCTTCGACCCGCAGCCACTCTGCTTTACCTTCGAGATACTGCAGATAATTTCCAGGCCAAGAAGTCAAAACACCGCGATCAATATCGACAATACGTGTCGCTAGACGCTGAATAAATGCTCGGTCATGGCTGATAAAGACAATAGTGCCAGAAAAATTAAGCAGAAAATCTTCAAGCCAGCTGATAGTGTCGATATCCAGATGGTTGGTTGGTTCATCTAGGAGCAATAAATCAGGCTGACAAGATAATGCCTTGGCTAAAGCGACTTTACGCAGCCAACCGCCCGATAATCCCTGAAGTGATTGTTCAGGATCAAGACCAAGCCATGAGATAGCACGGTTAATTTGATTATCAAAATTCCAACCATCGCGAGATTCAATTTGTTCTTGGAGTCGAGCCATTGCGTTTAACGTTTGCTCGCTTGAATCTGTGGCCGCTTTAAGGCTTATCTGACGAAAGTCCGAGAGCATCTGCCCGAGTTCTTCATTACCACTGGCGACATATTCATACACACTCATCGCTGTTGCGCTCGGTGGGTCTTGCTGCAATCTTGCAATTACGACACCATTGACGACCTGCCGATCGCCTGAGTCAAGCAGAACATCACCCGATAGAACTTTAAGTAAGGTACTTTTACCAGCACCATTGCGCCCGACCAAACAAACCCGCTCTTGGCGATGGATTTTTAGATCTGCATTATCTAAAAGTGGATGGTCGCCATATGCCAACATGGCATTTTGTAAACTTAATAACACGATTAATTCTTCTTTCGATGATAAGCAACAGCGCGTTTAACGCTATTGCTTTAAATGGATAACATTACATGTATCTATTGGCCATCATTGTGCCTTATCATGGCCAATTAACCAACATTGATGAATTACTTTATTACGCTGAAAATCTTCACTAAGCGAATCTTTGGAGATATTGGTCCAGGTAAAACCAGCTTGTTTAAGCGCATCTTCATCAAGCTTAAATTGCCGTTTATTATTGGAAAATATCAACGTGCCATCCTCACTTAAAAGTTTCATAGCATCGCTTAGCAACTGTACATGGTCACGCTGGACATCAAAGACATCTTCCATTTTTTTCGAGTTAGAAAATGTTGGAGGGTCCAAGAAAATCAGGTCATATTGACGATTATTCTGTTCACTTAGCCATTTTAAACAATCTGCTCGAATAAACTCATGATCAGAAATCGTCAGATGATTGAGACGAAAGTTATCTTTTGCCCAATTAAGATAAGTGTTGGACATATCAACGGTTGTAACTAATTTCGCTTTACCAAGGGCCGCTTGCACACTGGCTGTTCCGGTATAAGCAAATAGGTTCAGCACCCGTTTATCTTGACTATTTTGCGCTAAATAACGGCGCATATTACGGTGATCTAAAAATAAGCCAGTATCGAGATAATCCTGCAAGTTAACGTAGAATTTCGCCCCATATTCATTGACTACCAAGCGGTTACTCTGTGTATCCATCTTCTGATACTGATCACGCCCTTTCTGACGAGCACGCTGTTTTACAATCACTTTGTCCGCTTGTGCTAATCCCGCTTCAACAATGCCGCTAACAGCATCAAATAAACGTTGGCTGGCTTTTTTGGCATCTATCGATTTAGGCGCTCGGTACTCCTGAATCACCCAATAATCCTGATAACGATCAACGGCCATATTGTAATCAGGTAAGTCCGCATCATAGAGTCGATAGCATTCAAGCCCTTCGCGTTTAAGCCATTTGTTCAAACGTTTCTGATTCTTAGCCAATCGGTTGATAAAGTCCTGAGCATAACGTTGACCATCGCTTACAACTGGTGTTTTCGATAGTTGATATAACTTAAACGTACAATCAAGTGGACCATTGGAAAATTTATATTGCTTGTCTGAGCGCAAACGTAAATAGTCCAACAGCTCGACCGATGAAGACAACATTGCTACACGCCAGTTTGCAAATTCAGCTTTAAGCTGGCGTCCTAACGAGCTAAATAATCCCGTTAACGCCGGGACTTCATCTAAACGCTCACCATATGGCGGGTTTGAAAGCACTAAACCTGTTTGCGCTTCGGGCTCTGGATTGACTAGATTCTTCGCATCTTTTTGCTCGACCGTAATCCATTTTGCAAGGCCTGCATCTTGAATATTACGCCGAGCCATCTTCACCATTGCCGAGTCAATATCATACCCGTAAAGGTGACAATCTAATCGAGCTTTCCCCTGCTCTGCGCTTTCATTAACTTCATCTTTAAGCTTTTGCCAAACAACGCTGTCAAAGTCACTTAAGTTTGCTAACAGGTATTCGTTTCGAAAATAGCCTGGTGCAATATTGGCTTTGATGAGCAGCGCTTCTATAAGTAAAGTACCCGAGCCACACATGGGGTCAACCAGTGGCCCATTTTGCCAATCAGCTCTTGTAACCAATGCCGCAGCCAAGTTTTCTTTAAGTGGCGCGCTGCCTTGAACCTGACGATAACCACGCTGATTCAGTGGCGCACCGACTAAATCTAAATAAATAGCACCTTGATCGCGATGGATGTGTAATACAATGCGAATATCAGCATTCTGACGATCGACATTTGGCCGAGTACCCGCTTTAGTGTTAAAGCGATCCACGATCGCATCTTTAACTTTAAGCGCTCCAAACTGGCTATTATTAATGACTTGGTTTGTACCAGAACAATGCACGACGAATGTCTGTTCGGCACTAAACAGCTGCTCCCAGCCGATGTAATTAGCACCTAGATACAAATCCATGACATCATTAATGGCAAAACTAGAAAGCTGAAGCATCACCCGTGATGCATAACGGCTCCATAAACAAAACCGATAAGCCTGCTCTTGACTGGCTTTAAATTGCACGCCGGCACCGGTCACTTTTAGGTCGGTAATCCCCTGCGAGCGTAATTCTGATTCAACTAATGGCTCTAAACCTTTGGCGGCCGATGCAAAATACTCTGGCATATGCTCTTATCTACTTACATTAAAAATTGGCGCCTAGTATAGCTTGCTTTGGCTTTGAGACGTAGTATTTCACGAATTGATCGTAAATTAATCGGTTGAATCGAAATATTGGAATTCTTCTTGCTTTTAAAAAGCCGAACCCCTATCATGCGCAGCATCGGACGCGGGGTGGAGCAGTCTGGTAGCTCGTCGGGCTCATAACCCGAAGGTCGTTGGTTCAAATCCGGCCCCCGCAACCAATCCGATAATCTTATATTGTCGCGGGATGGAGCAGTCTGGTAGCTCGTCGGGCTCATAACCCGAAGGTCGTTGGTTCAAATCCAGCTCCCGCAACCAATTTAAGTCCCCTGTCGCGGGGTGGAGCAGTCTGGTAGCTCGTCGGGCTCATAACCCGAAGGTCGTTGGTTCAAATCCGGCCCCCGCAACCATTTTATCTCATACGTTCTCTCTTCTATTAAATAAGTCCTTATCATTTCAGCTATTGACGTGATTGCGTTACACTTAAATTATCTGTTGTTAATTAAGATTATTTATGGCTTATCAAATTATTCCCGTCACGCCGTTTGCACAAAATTGTTCATTAATATGGTGCGACCAAACCAATGAAGCAGCAATTGTCGACCCCGGAGGGGATGCTCAAACGATTATTGATGCAGTTGAACGTAAACGTCTTGAAATCAAATATGTCCTACTCACTCATGGCCACTTGGATCATGTGGGTGCCACCACAGAAATTGCTGAATACTTTAAAGCGCCGATTTTAGGGCCTCATATTGCCGATAAGTTCTGGCTCGATAGTTTAGAGCAGCAGTGCCAGATGTTTGGTTTTGGTCAAACAAAGCCGTTTACGCCTCAGCGCTGGCTTGATGCTGGAGAAGAGGTTCATATTGGCAAGCTGACATTAAGTGTCAAACACTGCCCAGGACACACACCAGGACACATCATATTTATTGACCATCAACACCGCCTCGCTTGGGTGGGTGATGTGTTATTTCATCATTCAATTGGTCGCACTGATTTTGCGCAAGGCAGTTACCCAGATTTAATTTCTTCGATTAAAACCAATCTGCTGAGCTTAGAAGATGAGTATGTGTTTATCCCTGGACATGGCCCTGAATCAACCATAGGTGAAGAACGAGCCCACAACCCATATATTCAATAAAACGGCCATCTCTAAACCATAGACGAGCCTACTAATAGATAGAGGCTCGTTTTACTAAAATCCACATTGTCTCAGCGCATAATTACGCAAAAAAATATAACTTTAGCTTATAAATTTAAGCAACAGCCTCAAATAATGAGCAGAATCTCTCATTTTAATCAAAATTCTTAATAGCTCTTGGCAAGCCAGTCTTTTGCAGGTCTTTGTTAGGCTACACTTAGCTTAACAATGGATTGGGCAGGAATCATACAATGATCTTATCCTTAGCAAACCAGCTAAGCTTTCAACAAAAGACCTACGTCCTGCTTTTGCCTTTTGTTGTGCTAAATCTTATTTATATCGAACAAACAAACGATACCAGTTTACAAGTTCTATTTATTGGCGGGCTAACAATCGCAATTATTGGGCTCAACCAGCCTAAGTTTCGCTATTGGCTTGCATATTTACTATATGGCTATGTGGCACTGCATAATGGTCATTCAACAGCGCTTACAATGCTTCATTTAGAGCTTTTCTTACTCCTGGCCCTACTTCTTTTATATAACGATTGGCTAATGGTTGCTCATAATCTATTTGCTGGATTTATTAATATTGTAGTTATTTTGGCATTTCTAACGGCAGGGACATGGCACGGATTTATGTCAAGCTCGCCGATGGCATTTGCGGGGCACTAATACAGCTCAACAACAGACTCGTACAACTGGCCCGCTTACTTCCCTATCATATTCTGGCACTGACTTTATTCCCATATCACTGCTCCCAAAATCAGCATATTCACTTAACCAATCGCTTTAATTACGCGATAGCAAATATACAAAAGCCTCAATGTGGTTGTTTTTTATAAATTAGTTAAATTATGATAGGATTTTACTTAACTAATCAAGAAATCTAGAGAAACAAAATGCAAGAGATCTACATCGCTGGTGGGTGCCTTTGGGGCGTTCAGGAGTTTGTTAAACATCTACCAGGAGTTGTCGAAACAGAAGCTGGCCGAGCCAATGGCCAATATAATAAAACCACCCAAGGCGAATATGATGGCTATGCAGAGTGTGTCAGAACAGTATTTGACCCGAATGTGCTCAGTATTTCAAAAATCATAGGCTACTTGTTTGAAATCATTGACCCTTATAGCATTAATAAGCAAGGTATTGACGAAGGACCAAAATACCGAACCGGTATCTATAGCCGCAACAGTGAACATTTAGCGCGAGCAAGAGATTATATTGATAGTCGCGATGACTCAGCAAAAATAGCAGTAGAAGTGTTGCCATTAAAAAATTACGTGCGCAGTGATGACGAACATCAAGACCGGTTGACCCTTCACCCTGATGACTATTGTCATATTCCTTTAGAGCTATTGAATAAATATAGAAATCGTTAATTTCGGGACAACTTGAACCGGCAGACAGTTATGTCTGTCGGTCAAAATTAGTATTCGAGCCGGATTACTTTTATTTCGTTCACATGGCCATTGGCACTACAATAAATATTAACCATGACAGGGTATTGTTTCTCATCAGTTGTAGCATTACAAAAGAACGCATAGTTCGTTCCATTACCACTTTGATGAGCAGCTTCTAACGGCTCATAGTGTACATTGCCTCCTTTCATTGAGCTTGCAAACACATTTAAATCTTCTCCTTGAACAGGCGAGAACAGACTCCACGCTTCACTCATTTTATGTGGCATATAATCTCTCTTATAGTACAGCTCAGATTGAGCGTTTGAATTATACTAAACACAAGTTTACGCTGCTGTTAGAAATGCGTTAAATACTTATAACAAACTAAAAAATATAATTTATTAACTCATTCGTACAAATTTAAGCAGCAAGTAACAACCTGCCTAACTTCACATTTTTAACAATTATTCGTCATAAAAATAGCCGAGCCTACCAAGTTAACATTTTTAAATTTGCTAATTGGATAAACTCATTTTTCATGGTTAATTAGCAACGGATTGTTAAATAATATGTTACTGAGCAGTGCTAATACTCTCTCGTTTGAGCAAAAAACATATGTCGTTATGTTTCCTTTGCTCATGCTCAGTGTAGCTAGTCTATACCCTACTGGTGTCGGAAGCTACCAAGGAACCATTGCGGCGTTAATTTCTGCATCGATTATTGTTCTTAATCACGCAAGGTTTAGAGTGTTATTGGTTTACCTGATGTATGGCTATGTTGCCCTGCACAGCCCCCAAGCCAACCCGATGGTCATGTTAGACATTGAACTTTTTATTTTGTTAGCATTATTAGTTCTTTATAAAGATTGGTTAATGGTGATGCACAATATATTAGCAGCGGCCATGAATCTGTTATTAGTCGTTGCCTATTTAAGTGCTGTGCATTGGCATCAATATGGAACGCCGTTCACTGTATCTATTGGTAATTAATTAAATTTATATTTTTTATATAGCTAGCAAGTTAACTCTTTAAAGTTAAAATAATATATTATTTCACCGTGGCTTATCTTTGCTAATCCCTATAAAAAGAAACCACGACAGCCCACCTTAACTATTAAATTATCGCAGCCGTCGTCGCACTGTCTTCCTTGCTTGGCCAGACATGTTAATTAAACTTTGGCGAGTATGAGCATGGCAAAGAGAAACAGCTAAAGCATCAGCGGCGTCAGCCTGAGGCGTTGCATTTAATTTAAGCATCTGCATTACCATCTGCTGAACTTGTGTTTTTTCGGCGCTGCCGGTGCCTACTACTGACTGTTTAATTTGCCGGGCAGAATACTCAAAAACCGGAAGATCAAAATTGACTGCCGCGACAATAGCTGCACCTCTGGCTTGACCGAGTTTTAATGCCGAATCAGCATTGCGCGCCATAAACACCTGCTCAATCGCAAATTCATCAGGTTGATACTGAGTGATAATCTCACTAACCCCCTGATAAATTGTTTTTAAGCGATTAGGTAACGGTTCTTTTTGCATGCGAATGCAACCACTGCCTAAATATTCAGCCTTGCCATGTTGATACTGAATAACCCCAAAACCAGTTAACCGCGATCCGGGGTCAATTCCCAAAAAAATAGCCATTAATCGAGACTTTCCATGATTTCATCTGAAATATCAGCGTTGTGATAAACTTCCTGAACATCATCGTCATCATCTAACATATCGATTAACCGCATCAGTTTTGGAGCAGTCTGCGCATCTAATTCTGCGGTAGTTGATGGCACCATAGTCACTTCGGCATTGACTGAGCTGAAACCGGCTTTGTCTAACGCATCTTTGACGTGGCCAAAATCCTCTGGTGTCGTATAGACATCAATACTACCATCATCGTTCGTAATAATGTCTTCAGCACCCGCTTCTAAGGCAACTTCCATGACTTCGTCTTCATCAAGCCCCGGTTCATAGTTAATGACACCTTTTTTATCAAAAAGGTAAGCCACTGAACCATCGGTTCCTAAATTGCCACCGCTTTTACTAAAGGCATGACGCACACTTCCTGCGGTACGGTTACGGTTATCGGTCATGCACTCAACCATCACCGCCGTGCCACCCGGGCCGTAGCCTTCATAGGTAACGGTTTCTAATTCTTGACCATCAAGTTCACCGGCACCGCGTTTAATTGCACGGTCCACGGTATCTCGTGTCATATTATTGGATAAAGCTTTATCAATAGCCGCACGTAAGCGTGGGTTGCTGTCGGCATCAGAGCCGCCTTCACGAGCAGAGACGGTAAGCTCGCGGATCAACTTGGTAAAGACTTTTCCACGTTTGGCATCTTGTGCAGCTTTACGATGTTTAATGTTGGCCCATTTACTGTGACCTGCCATAACGGTTCTCCACTTCAGTTTTAAATATCTAATTTGCAATAAAGGCCGAATACACGGCCTTTATCTGCATTTTTAGTAAATAACTCCCTAAAAAAGCGAGCTATTGAACTTAAAATTATTCATCGCTATTTTCTTTAGCGACAACTTCAATTCCCAACTCTTTGAGCACTTCAGGGTTGGCAACACTTGGCGCATCGGTGAGCGGACACCCAGCAGTGGTCGTTTTAGGGAATGCCATTACTTCACGAATATTGGAAGCGCCCGTCATCAACATCACTAATCGGTCCAGACCTAATGCAAGGCCTGCATGTGGTGGCGCACCGAACTGCAGAGCTTGTAACAAGAAGCCAAATTTATCTTGCGCTTCTTCTTCATTAATACCCAATACCTCAAATGCCGCAGACTGCATTTCTTGTTGATGAATACGAACTGAACCGCCACCAATTTCAAAGCCATTTAACACCACGTCATAGGCGTTCGATAAAACATCTGCTGGATTCTCACGCAGTTGTTGTGGTGTCACACCAGGGACAGGCGCTGTAAATGGATGATGCATTGCCCATAAACGGCCATCCGCTTCTTCAAACATTGGAAAATCAACCACCCACAGTGGTTTCCAGCCTTTTTCAACAAGTCCTAAGTCTTCGCCCACTTTCAGGCGCAGAGCACCGATGGCATCACAAACAACATTGTAGCTGTCAGCACCAAAGAGCAGAATATCACCCGATTGAGCATTCGCTCGTTTAATCAGTGCTTCAATAATATCGGCAGTTAAGAACTTAGCAACAGGCGACTGGACGCCTTCAGCGCCAGCACTGGCATCATTGATTTTCATCCATGCCATGCCTTTAGCACCATATTTGCCAATATATTTAGTGTATTCATCTAATTGCTTACGAGATAACTGAGCACCACCTGGGACACACAGCATCGCAACCCGCCCTTTTGGATCGTTCGCAGGTCCGGCAAAAACTTTAAATTCAACGTCTTTTAATAAATCAGCGACATCAATGAACTGCATAGGGTTACGCAGGTCTGGCTTATCACTGCCATACAAACGCATCGCTTCATGCCAGGTCATAATTGGGAAATCGCCCAAATCGACATTGAGCAACTGATTAAACAGATTGCGAAGCAGTGCTTCGGTGATTTCGCGAACTTCATCACTGGTCATGAATGAAGTTTCAATATCAACCTGAGTAAATTCAGGTTGGCGATCCGCACGTAAATCTTCGTCACGGAAACATTTCACAATTTGATAGTAACGATCCATACCTGCAACCATCAGCAACTGTTTAAACAGCTGAGGCGACTGCGGAAGTGCGAAGAATTTACCGCGGTTCGTTCGACTCGGAACCAAGTAATCACGGGCCCCTTCAGGAGTCGCTTTAGTTAACATCGGTGTTTCAATATCTAAAAAGCCATGATCATCCATATAACGACGAATAAAGCTTGTTACTTTAGAACGAAACATCAAGCGCTGAGTCATTTCAGGGCGACGTAAATCGATATAACGATATTTAAGACGCAGCTCTTCGCTGTTTTCCTGATTACTATCCAATGGCACTGGTGCAGAACGGTTTAGAATTTCAAGCTCTATGCCCAACACTTCGATTTCACCAGTGGTCATATCTTTATTAACTTGACCTTCTGGGCGAAGACGCACTTTACCGCGCAGTTTTACACAAAATTCGTTACGCAAAGTATTCGCAACAGCAAAGGAATCCTCACGATCCGGGTCAAATACCACCTGAACAATGCCTTCGCGATCTCGCAGATCGATAAAGATAACACCGCCTAAATCGCGACGTCGATTAACCCAACCAACCAGGTCAATTTCCTGGCCTTCATATTCAGATGTGACTTGTCCACAGTACACAGTGCGCATAACGCCTTCCCGTTGCAGATTAAAATTCGATTCTCTTGTCTGATGGTTATAAAGATGAAAAGCAACTTAAAACTAACCTGATACAGACTTACCAAAGGCAGTCATTATATAGGATTTTCGACCTAAAACTGAATAGCCAGCCCATAAAACTATCCGGAGCACGCCTAAGTGCTCAAAAAACACCCGAGTCACATCCATTCGATAAAAAAGAGCACTCAATTCTCCAATACTTTTCGACAATGTGGCTTGCTTTCATAGCTAAATAATATTAGTTGCATCGCTATTTGAACGCTTCTACTCTTGGGGAAAATTACCCAGGTCTTGGACAAATAAAAAAGGACGTAACCCATGCCAACGCAATATCCAATTGGACAACCCGGTCAGAAATGGGGCAAAGAGCAAATAGAACAATGGCGAGCACGCCAACAATATCAGCGCAGCTATAAAGATGAGGTTTTAGATAAATTGCAACAATTGCCATCTGCGTGTGTTGCTGAGCAATACGGCGAACTTCAGTATCAAAAAAGCTACCCGCTGATGGCTATCAAAAGCGCTCAGTGGGTGGCTAACCGAGCAACAATTTTAGTCACTGGCGGTGTACATGGTTATGAAACAAGCGGCGTGCAAGGTGCGTTATTGTTCGCCAAAGAGTATCTCGAGCAATATCAAAACGAGTTTAACATTGTCATTACGCCGTGCGTGAGCCCTTGGGGATACGAACATATTCAGCGCTGGAATCCTAATGCAGTCGATCCTAACCGCTCGTTTTATCCGAACACACCATCCGATGAAGCCAGATTATTGAGCGAATATGTAGCAACCATTAAAAGCCCTATCGTACTGCATATGGATCTTCATGAAACAACCGATAGCGACGAACAAGAATTTCGCCCTGCACTGGCCGCTCGAGATGGCGAAGAGTTTCAACCCGAGCAGATCCCAGATGGCTTTTATTGCGTTGGTAAAACTGAAAACCCGCAGTTAGGATTTCTTGAAGCGGTCATTGAATCGGTTAAAACGGTAACGCATATTGCGCCAGCCGATGCTAAAGGCCAAATTATTGGCTCAAAAGTCCTAAGCGAAGGCGTCATCATGTATGCGATGCAAGAATTAGGATTATGTGGCAGCTTAACTAATGCCAACTATCACACCACTACCGAGGTGTATCCAGACAGCCCCAAAGCCAACGATGATATCTGTAATCAAGCTCAAATTGCATCGCTATTAGGAGCCATTAACTATCTTAAGGCTCATGCTTAATCCTCTTAGCAACGAATCGAATTGACTTTACTTGCCATAGACAATTAGACAAGACAGCCACCACAAAGCGCGTTAAAATGCCGCGGCAAAAGTTGCCGCGCATTTTGGCTTGTTTCATCCACAGATAGTAAAAACTATGCATCGCTCAGATAATATTTTTTCTAAACCCATCGCCCATGTCGGTGATTTTCGCTTTGATCAGCAGGTCGTTGAAGTCTTTCCAGATATGATTCAACGTTCTGTTCCCGGCTATACGACAATCTTAGAAGTCATAGGTCAGCTCACAGCTCACTACCATCAAGCAGACTCAAAATTATATGATTTAGGCTGTTCTTTGGGAGCTGCAACACTCGCGATGCGCCGCAATGTTAACTTAGATGGCTGCGAAATTATCGGGGTGGACAACTCACAACCGATGATTGAGCGATGCCGTAGCCACCTTGATGCTTTTCGCTCCGACACGCCAGTAACTCTGCAATGTAAAAATATTCAAGATGTTTCAATTCAGAATGCGAGTGTGGTCGTTTTAAACTTTACTTTGCAATTTATCGCCCCAAAAGAGCGAGACCAATTAATCAAGTCGATTTATCAGGGCATGCTCCCAGGGGGCATCCTCATTGTTAGTGAGAAAGTTCATTTTGAAGATTCTGACATTCAGACCTTGATTAGCGAATTGCATCTCGATTTTAAACGCGCCAATGGTTATAGCGAATTAGAAATTAGCCAAAAACGCACGGCCATTGAAAATGTGCTTCTTACCGATACCTCTGATCAACATATAGAGCGTTTTAAAACGGCTGGATTTGCACACGCGCAAACTTGGTTCCAATGCTTTAACTTTTTGTCATTAATCGCCATTAAAGGAAGTAGTAATGATTGAGTTTGGGGATTTCTACGCACAAATAGCAAAGCGTTCGTTAGCCAGTTGGCTGGAAGTCTTGCCCGCACAGCTGAAGACTTGGCGAGATGAACAAGCTCATGGCTTGCTCCCAAATTGGGAAAAAGTATTAGCAAAACTTCCCAATCAAAGCGGTGCTAAAGTTAACCTCAAAGATGGCGTAACCATCGAGCCTGTCGATGGTTTAGAATCTGGACAGATTCGCAAAGTTGAAAATCTACTGCGCAGTTATCACCCTTGGCGAAAAGGCCCTTATCATATTTTTGATTTTGATATTGATACCGAGTGGCGTAGCGATTGGAAATGGGAGCGACTAATCGAGCACATTAGTCCGCTTAAATATCGTCAAGTATTAGATGTGGGCTGTGGCAACGGCTATCACATGTGGCGCATGCTCGGGGCTGATGCTGAATTTGTTGTAGGGATTGATCCATCGTCACTTTTCTTAGCGCAATTTGAAGCCATCCGACAACTCGCTGGCAACCCAGAAAATATTCATCTGTTGCCATTAGGTATTGAACAGCTACCAGCACTTAAAGCATTTGATACCGTATTTTCGATGGGTGTTTTATACCATCGTCGCTCACCAATTGAACACATCTTTCAGCTCAAAGATCAGCTCGTTCAAGGCGGTGAGTTAATTTTAGAAACATTGGTGGTCGATGGAGACAAAGATACTGTTCTTACTCCGCAAGATCGCTATGCGAAAATGAATAACGTGTGGTTTTTACCAAGCGTTGATCTGCTAGCTTTATGGCTAGAAAAATGTGGTTTTGAGCAAGTTCGCTGTGTCGATGTCAGCGTGACAAGTATCCAAGAACAACGGCGAACTGAATGGATGACCAATGAATCGCTCGAACAATTTCTAGACCCAACCGATCCCAGTAAAACGGTTGAAGGATTGCCAGCGCCTAAACGAGCCGTCATGATCGCTCGTAAACCTTTTGCCAATGGTGATTAACCTTTATCCA
The DNA here is from genome assembly GCF_046054195.1 of Celerinatantimonas sediminis. Lineage (NCBI taxonomy): Bacteria > Pseudomonadati > Pseudomonadota > Gammaproteobacteria > Celerinatantimonadaceae > Celerinatantimonas > Celerinatantimonas sediminis. The sequence goes on along the minus strand of NZ_JBEQCS010000016.1, from coordinate 15,419 downwards.
TGCCATTACGAGCTAAAAATTGAGCCATTGCTTGAGAGTTCGGCTCACTGCTGTGCAATAGGTTTTGATACACCCCTTTTTGGTCAGCGTCACTTCGATGTTGACCTAATTTTTTCTTCGCTCTTATTTGTTCAATAGACAAAGTAAAACCAACAATAGAGTGTAACAGCGATTGTTGAACTTGCTCATCAGCCATTTTTGATGATGATACTAGTTCAGGTTCAAAACACTGGATCTGCTCTTTTAAGATTTGTTCTGTCTGCTCATCATTCACTGTATTGAAGGTTCCCCAAACATGGACACTAGCATAATTCCAAGTTGGAACTGCAGGCCCCTTCTCATACCAATTCGGTGAAATATAGTGATCATTTGACTGAAAAATCACTAAACATCGCTGCTGTTGAGCCGTTTCTAATAACGAATTGCCCGCAGCCAAATGACCAATTAAGTGTCCATATCGACTTTCATCATTTTGCCAAACAACTGGCACGCTACTGGCGTTTAACGAACTATCAATTATCTGAGCAAAAGGAAACTGCATCATCAATTGCTTCATGATGGCAAAATCTTCAACCTTGTCCGATGCGGCAGCATACATAAAGACTCCTAATAAATGATCAATATGTTAATTCATCAGTTTTCTTTATATTTTGATACCCGGACACCGAAAAGGCACTGACCGATTTATTGATGGCATTAACATAACGGCTATACATCTTAGTAAAATCAAATGTATAGCCGTTATAAAAAAATTGAAAGCAATATTTAAGCAGGGCTTGGTGAGGCTCTACCAAACGAACTCGTTAATATCCGCTGCAAAACAATGAAGATGAACAGCAAAAATCCTATTACAATTTTTGTCCACCAACTGTTCAATGAACCATCAAATGTAATTAACGTTTGAATCACCCCTTGAATAAGTCCGCCAAATAGCGTCCCTATGACAAAACCGACGCCCCCCGTTAACAACGTGCCACCAATGACCACCGAGGCAATAACGTCTAGCTCGACACCTAATGCTGCCAGTGGATACCCTGAAGAGGTATAAAGTGTGTAAACGACCCCTGCCATGCCACTGGTAAAACCAGAAAATGCATATACTCCTACGAGAGTTTTACGAATAGGTACACCTAACAGTTCAGCTGATGTTCGATCGCCGCCAATGGCATAAACATTGTTGCCAAAACGGGTAAAGTGCGCAATCACGATACCTAACACTAAAACGGCTAACATGATTATCGCCGATGACGTTAACCATCCCCTGCCCGGTAGTGGAATCGCAAATGATGCAATATCATCCACAAGTGGCGTTGAAATCGGCACTGACTGTAGGCTGAGGACAAACGCCAGGCCTCGCAAAAAGAACATTCCTGACAACGTCACAATAAAAGGCTGTAGATCAAAAGCATCAATTAAGTACCCCATCAAGGCTCCAAAAGCGCTACTTAAAACCAGCGCAAACGCCATTGCATAAAGTGGATTCCAGTGGTACTTCGTAATCAGTGTTGCCGTTAAAACACCAACTAGCGCGATCATTGAGCCAACTGATAAGTCAATTCCTCCCGTTAGAATTACCAGCGTCATCCCGACCCCGGCGATGATCACAAAAGCATTATCAGTAAGTAAGTTGCCAAGGACTAGGGTTGATGCAAAATTTGGATATTTAACGCCGCCATAGCCACAGATCAAGATAAATACAGCAAACGTTGCTATCACTGAAATCCATTTATCGACGCGCATGGCGAGCCCTCCATTTTGTCATAATTTTTTGCTTCATCTGCGGTGATTGGATTAACAGTATCAAAACGATCACCACCGCTTTAACAAGCAAGGTATATTCAGCTGGCAGGCCACTAACTAAGATAGAAATAGTAAGGCTCTGAATAACCAATGCACCAAGGACAGTTAATAACAAGGAGAACCGACCACCTGCTAGTGATGTACCGCCAATCACAACTGCTAAAATGGCATCCATTTCCATCCACAACCCGGCATTATTTGAATCAGCCCCGCTAATATCAGCGGTAATAATCATCCCCGCAAAGCCCGCACATAAGCCACAGAGCATGTAAGCACCAATTAAGATCCCACGGCTATCAATCCCAGCTAAACGACTGGCTGATACATTTCCTCCGACTGATTCGACAAATAACCCCAAGGCACTTCGCCTAATTAAAACCACGATTACAACAACTGCCAAAGCAACTAAAATAACGCGCATCGGCAACCCTAAGAAATACCCTTCCCCAAGTCCTTTAAATAACTCACTATGGAAAGTAATGATCTGTCCGCCTGTGATCATCTGGGCTATTCCTCGGCCTGCGACCATAAGGATCAAGGTTGCGATAATCGGTTGAATTTTCAAAAAGGCGACTAAAATTCCGTTCCACAAGCCGCACAATAAACCAGCCCCCAAAGTGGCCAGTACAATTAGCCAGTCAGGATACTGATTGGCATCAACCATCACCGCCATCACCGCACCAGCAATTGCAACCACCGCCCCAACAGACAAGTCAATACCTGCCGTGGCAATGACCACAGCCATCCCCACCGACATCAAGATCAGCGGAGCACCACGATAAAAAATATCGATGAGGCTGCCATATAAATGGCCGTTGACAAACGAAAGGTTAAAAAATGCTGGCGTAAAAATCGCATCAAAGACAAAAATTAATATCAGAGCGGTCACAGGCAGCGTAGCTTTACGTAACATAGCCATATTCCATCGTTTTTGAACTGGGGAATGCATGTGGCGATGATGATTTGTAATATCACTCATGATGCTATTGCCTCAATTATTTGCTGTTGATTAACTTGCTCTCCTTCAAGCTCAGCAGCCTGATGGCGTTCTCGAAGCACAAGGATGCGATCACTAATACTAACCACTTCATCCAATTCCGAAGACACGACCAAGAGCGCCATTCCCTGCTCTTCACACAATCGGCGGATAAGTGCCACAATTTCAGCGTGAGCGCCAATATCAATGCCGCGTGTCGGTTCATCTAAAATGAGCAAGTTAGGATTAGCCGCCAACCACCGCGCTAAAATTACTTTCTGCTGATTGCCGCCACTTAATTGGCCCGCTGGTTTTTCGGCATCCGGAGTGACGATTCCGAGTTGTTTAATTAGCGAATCCGCAATTTTATGCTGCTGAGCTTCGCTAACCGGTTTTAGCCAACCTCGTTTAGCCTGCAGGGCTAATATAATGTTTTCTCTGACGGAGAGTTCACCAACTAATCCATCATGGCGCCTGTCTTCTGGACAAAACCCTAACCCTTGGCGAATAGCTTGGCGAGGTGAGTGAATATGACAGTTGTGACCATTAATTTTTATTTTGCCTTGGTCTGAGCGCATTGCACCAAAAATCAGGTTCACAGTCTCACTTCGCCCTGAGCCAAGCAACCCAGCTAATCCGAGCACTTCGCCTGCGTGGACTTTTAAGTTAATCGGGTCTAAAACTCGTTTTTTAGCGATTCCCTCCACATCTAAATAGGGGGTATCTGCATGAACTTTCGTATGTTTTTGCATTCCAGCATTTTTATCAAATGCTTTGCCGAGCATCAGTGATACTAGCTCTATCTGAGCCAACTCTTTGGTTAAATGCGTCGCGACATGTTCGCCATTACGTAACACCGTGATTCGATCGCTCACTTCGTAAACTTGGTCCAAAAAGTGAGTCACAAAAATAATTGCCATTCCCTGGCTTTTTAGCTCGCGCATTAGATCAAATAAAATTTTCACCTCTCTAGAATCAAGGCTTGCGGTAGGTTCATCTAAAATTAAGATTTTTGCTTTTAGCGCGAGAGCCCGCGCAATAGCAACCAACTGTTGAATAGCAATTGAATAGGAGCCAAGCGGCCTTTCCACATCAATATCAAGTTTTAACCGCCTGAGTAAATCGACAGACTGGTTATGAACACTTTTCCAGTTGATGAGTCCAAAACGCCTTGGTTGGCGTTCCAAAAACAAATTACTGGCAACTGACATTGTCGGAATCAGGTTCACTTCCTGATAGACAGTACTGACGCCATGCGCTTGGGCATCGCTAGATGATTTAGGAGCAAAAGGTTGGCCTTCGAGCCACATATTGCCTCCATCAAGCGAATACACCCCGGTAATCACTTTAATTAGGGTCGATTTTCCAGCCCCATTTTCACCTAATAACGCATGTACTTCCCCCGGTTCAATGCTCATGCTGACATCACTGAGGGCATGGACTCCGGTAAAAATCTTGTCGATACCGGCTAGACGTAAAATTGGATCAGACACGGCTTGTCTCCTATGAACACTAAGGCAACAGAAAGTTACTGAGCACTACGACGCTGATATTCTTCTTTAGCAGTATCGGGCAAATATAAATTTCCCTGTGTTTTAATCCATTTCGGCAGTTTGTCACCGGCTAGATATTCTTTAATTGCATCAAAAGTAGGTTTGCCAAGATCAGATTTAAGTTCAATTGAGGCGTTTGTTTGGCCTTCCATCATCGCTTTAAAGATATCTGGAACCCCATCAATTGAGATCATAAATATGTCTTTGCTAGGTTGGAGCCCGGCTTCTTGAATCGCTTGAATAGCGCCTAGAGCCATATCATCATTGTGGGAATAAACGGCACAGATAGTTTTTCCGCCGTGTTCAGCTTTTAAGAAGCTTTCCATTACTTTTTTGCCGCCACTACGAGTAAAGTCGCCACTTTGTGAACGAATAATGCTCATGCGAGGGAATAGATTAATTACATCAGCAAAACCTTTTTTACGGTCAATAGCGGCACTTGAGCCAACCGTGCCTTGTAGCTCTGCAATTTTACAGTTACCACTGGTTTTAGCTGCGAGCCAAGCGCCAGCTAAACGACCTTCTTCAACAAAATCAGACGCGATTTTTGTGACATAGAGGCTGCTATCACGAACTTTAACGCCACGGTCAACCAAAAAAACTGGAATTTTTGAACGTTTTGCTTCTTTTAAAACCTGGTCCCAGCCTGTTTCAACCACTGGAGCTAAAATAATGGCATCAACGCCTTGGGCAATAAATGAGCGCAATGCTTTAATCTGGTTTTCTTGTTTTTGCTGCGCATCAGAGAACTTAAGGTCGATATTGCGTTCCTGAGCAGCTGATTTAATCGATTGGGTTTCAGCAGTACGCCAACCACTTTCTGAACCAATTTGCGAAAAACCTACGGTTAACGCCGAAGCAATTGGTGTGACAGCCATTGTTGCAACAGCTAACATCCCTATCGCGAGGTTTCGAATCGATACAGTCGCTTTCATTGTCTATCCCTCATAAATAAATGTATTTTTATAATCACTTATATCTGAGCCGGAAGGGATTAAACGGACCGCTTTATCTCGTGAAATCAAACTTGTGGCCCAGAGACATCAACACGCCTATGAACGCAGCCATTTGAAAACTCAAAACAACGTTGGCTTTAAGGTTAGTTAAATATAGAAGAGCAATAGTAAGGGAAAGGTGATGTAGCTCCACTTCAGCAAGCGCAGCATTTATGTCCATTGATATAGCAAAAAAATGCGTGTTTTATATCAAATATTGGTGATTTAACAAAAAGTTAGAGAAATTGCACAAACAAAAAAGGCCGCAAAACGCGACCTTTTTATCAAAAATTCGAAGTCACACCATTACAGGGCAACGATATTTTCAGCTTGAGGGCCTTTTTTACCTTGAGTCACTACGAATTCAACGCGTTGACCTTCTTTCAAAGTTTTGAAGCCGTCACCAACGATGGCACTGAAGTGAGCAAAAACGTCTGGGCCATTAGGCTGTTCGATGAAACCAAAACCTTTTGCTTCGTTAAACCATTTAACAGTACCAGTCACTGTGTTTGACATAATATTTCCTAACAATAAAACAATATAACTTGTGTCTGGAACCTACCAGACACGTCATTCAGCCAGAAGTGCAACAAATTACTTACAACTACAGGACGAGGACGATTTAGAGTATACAAAAAGCTAAACATCTAGTTAGCTGTCACACACCCTAGGGTACTTCGAAATGGTGGGTATAAATAACTTAACTTTCAAGCTAAGTTGAGTATAACAGTGCGTTGCGAAAACACAACGACTATTTAAATAGCTTTGCAAAGAATATGACGGAACCGACAAATTCCTTTATGATCCGTGCTCTTAACTTGATTTGTTAGGGCATATTTTGCACGACAAATCTTGCCTGCTTACCAAAAACGATGAATAACATCACAGCTGTTCATAAGGGGTACATTAGTAATGAGTAATTCGTTTGATGGTCTTGCCTCGCCACGACGAATCGGTGCCGTGCTCACCGTTGTTTTAGGGCTGATAATGGCCGTATTGGATGGCACCATTACCAATGTTGCATTACCGAGTATCAGCCATTCGTTAAATATAGCCGACAGCGCATCAATCTGGATCATCAACGCTTATCAACTAGCTATTGTGATGCTGCTCTTACCGCTTTCGTCATTAGGCGAACGGATTGGCTATCGGCGCATCTATCTGTGTGGATTAGTGATATTTTCACTAACCTCATTAATGTGTGCTCAAGCCGGTTCACTCACTGAATTAACAATTGCTCGAATTTTGCAAGGTGTTGCAGCAGCAGCGCTCATGAGCGTCAGTACCGCACTTATTCGCACCATCTATCCTAAACGGTTATTAGGCCAAGGGATGGCGATTAATTCGCTTGTTGTAGCAAGCTCTCTTGCTGCTGGGCCAAGCTTGGCGGCAGCTATTTTATCCATTGCAAACTGGCCCTGGCTATTTGCGGTCAATGTCCCAATTGGGATTATCGCAGCTATTATTGGATATCGATTTTTACCTGACAATCCAATCAAAGGGAAACAGCAATTTAAGTTCTCTGCACTTATCTTAAATGCGGTAAGCTTTGGTGCATTGATGTTTGCGTTGATGGGCTATGCGCAGCAATTTTCGCTAAGCTGGGTTCTAATCAGTCTGGCTATATTTATAGTTGTTGGCAGCGTTTTTGTCCGCAGCCAACTGCATTTAGATGCCCCGCTTTTACCATTAGATCTCTTAAAACTGCCCATGTTTCGCTGGTCGGTCATCACGAGTATTTTGGCATTTTCAAGTCAAATGTTAGCCATGGTGGCGCTACCATTTTATTTTCAACGAGTATTACATCTCGATCAGGTTCAAACAGGATTGCTTCTAACGCCTTGGCCCATTGGCACTATCATCATGGCGCCGTTAGCCGGGCGTTGGGTTAATAAGATCCATGGTGGGCTGCTAGGTGGGATTGGCATGTTTATTTTTGCCTCTGGGCTTGTCATCAGCGCATTATTGCCACTAGGAGTCCCTTTAGTTTTCGTTGGAATATGCATGTTCGCCTGTGGCATTGGATTTGGTTTTTTCCAAGCTCCTCACAATCACACTTTAATTAGTGCAGCACCTACCCATCGAAGTGGCGGCGCCAGTGGCATGCAAAGCACATCACGCCTTGTCGGGCAAACCTCTGGAGCAGCGTTAGTTGCTTTGTTATTTAATCTATTTGCAGGTCACGGTACACATGCGGCATTAATTAGCGCAGGAACCTTTGCTAGTTTTGCAATAATCACCAGTACCTATCGAATTAAATTTGCGAAAAAGAGCCAGCAATAGCCAATAAAAAACGGACTAATCGACAGCTCGAACAGTCCGTTACCAATCTCATCTGGTAAAATTTCTAGGCAATTTTAACCGCTACGCGCCCTTTTACCTGACCATCCATCAATTGATGTGCATAATCCAGCGCCTGTTCTAAAGGAATTGTTTGCCCGATTTTAGCAAGCATATTCGCATCGACTAGTTCGGCCAATTGTGCCCATGCTTTGATTCTGTCTGCTTTAGGACGCATGACACTGTCGATGCCGGCAAGAGTGACTCCTCGCAAAATAAATGGCGCGACAGAAGCAGGAAGATCCATCCCTTGAGCAAGCCCGCAGCAGGCAACAACGCCGCCATATTGGGTTCGAGCGCAGACATTCGCCAATGTGTGGCTCCCAACACAATCAATTGCCCCAGCCCACTGCTCTTTTTGCAAAGGCTTGCCCGGTTTATCTAACTCTTCACGGGCCATAAATTCAGACGCACCGAGCTCTTTAAGATAAGGATGCAATGATTCTCGGCCAGTCACAGCGATAACTTTAAAGCCAAGTTTGGCCAAGAGATAAACGGCAAAGCTCCCCACGCCACCGCCAGCGCCAGTGACCACAATTGGTCCTGACTCCGGTGAAATATGGTGTTGTTGCAACGCCATCACACTGAGCATAGCGGTGTATCCGGCAGTACCAATCCACATAGCTTGTTCGGCGCTCAGTTTGCTCGGCAAAGGAATCAGCCAATCACCCCGTAAATTGGCGTACTCTGCTAACCCACCCCAATATTTTTCACCAACGCTCCAGCCATTTAAAACAACTTTGTCCCCTGCTTTAAATTGCTCATCACGACTTTGGATAACTTCTGCGACTAAATCAATCCCTGGAATCATTGGGAATTTGCGAACAACTGGAGCTTTACCTGTAATGGCCAAGCCATCTTTGTAATTTAGAGAAGAATATAAGACCTTAAGATGGACATCTTCATCAGGAAGAGCCTCAGAGGATAATTGGGTAAGCTCACATTGGTAGTGGTCATCACTCTTATTGACAACCAACGCACGAAAGGTCATAGAACCTCCATTGAGTGGGAATAGACTATGAATTTACCAAAAACCACGCGAGTGAAAAAGAAAGGATGTAGACTATCTCGTTAATCTTTGTTGTAAAACAAAAGCCGCCAATATGAGGCGGCTTTGTATCCAAGAAAAGCTTTAAAGCTTAGTGATCTTCATTGTAAATCTCTAAGTTTGCGACCTCTTCTTGTGCTGCAACCGCTTTGCTGTCGTTATTACGAAGCTGATCAATATAATCTAAATATTGTTGATCGATATCTTCGGTAATGTACTGACCAGTAAAGACTGATGTTTCAAACTCGCGGATCTCTGGGTTGGCTTCTTGACAAGCAGCTATCAAATCTTCGATAGACTGGTAAATCAATCCATCAGCACCAATAAGCTGACATATTTCATCAACTTCACGGCCATGGCCAATCAGTTCATTTGCCGATGGCATGTCAATTCCGTACACATTTGGAAAACGGATTTCCGGTGATGCAGAGGCAAAGTACACTTTATTCGCACCAGCTTCACGAGCCATATCGATGATCTGCTCTGAGGTTGTACCACGAACGATTGAGTCATCAACCAACAGAACATTTTTACCTTTAAACTCAACATCAATAGCATTGAGTTTACGGCGAACCGATTTACGACGCTGAGATTGACCAGGCATAATAAATGTCCGACCAATATAACGGTTTTTCACAAAACCTTGACGGTAAGGCAAATCAAGAATCATCGCAATTTGCAGAGCAATATCGTTAGAAGTTTCCGGAATTGGAATCACCACATCGATATCTAAATCATCCCATTGCTGTTTGATTTTATGGCCTAATTTACTACCCATACGAACGCGCGCATCGTATACCGAAATTTTATCGATAGTAGAATCAGGGCGGGCAAAATAAACGTATTCAAAAATACATGGATGATAACTTGGGTTTTCAGCACACTGTTCGGTATACAACTGGCCATCGTCAGTGACGAAAATAGCTTCACCAGGTGCAACATCGCGCATCACTTCAAAGCCAATCGCATCAAGAGCAACGCTTTCTGATGCAACCATATACTCAACCTGGCCAGTTTCGCTTTGACGGCGACCTAAAATCAGCGGCCGAATCCCTTTAGGATCGCGAAATGCTAGCATCCCATGGCCAATCACCAATGAGACAACCGCATATGCACCACGGGTCTGCTCATTCACCCGACGAATCGCAGCAAAGAAATCAGCTGGCTGCATTTCAAGTCCGGTTTTATCCGTTTTATCAAGCTGGTTATCGATTTCAAAAGCGAGCAGATTGAGCAGGATTTCTGAATCAGAGGTTGTATTGATATGGCGACGAGCTTTAGTCAACATCACATCTTTAAGCTCGTGAGCATTCGTTAAATTACCATTGTGCGCAAGTGCAATACCATATGGCGAGTTAACATAAAATGGTTGGGCTTCGGCTGCGCTCGAGCTCCCTGCGGTCGGATAACGAACATGGCCGATACCAATATTACCGCTCAGTCGCTGCATATGGCGTAACTCAAACACATCTCGAACCAAGCCATTTGCTTTACGTTGTTTAAATTTTCCATCAGTGATAGTCACAATCCCAGCAGCATCTTGTCCCCGATGTTGCAGGACAGTAAGCGCATCATAGATGCTTTGATTAACTGGGGTTGAGCCGACGATTCCGACAATACCACACATGAGGGGATTCCTTCTTGCTTCAAGAGTTATGGGGGGGTTAAAAGACTCGATGAGTCTTTTAAAAACTCAAAGAACCACTGCACTATGACAGTGAATTCTGGAATCAGTTGCGAATGCTGCCACCACGGTGTCTTCGTTAATGCTGTAAACGACAACACAAATAGCAAAGCAGCAACGACAAATACGCCTCGAACACCGCCAAAACAAATTCCTAATACGCGATCTGTTCCTGATAAACCAGTGGTCGAGACAAGTTGCGACAAGACATAGTTACATAACGCACCAATCAATAATGTCGCAATAAATAAACATAATATAGCCGCCCCACTTCGATAATACGGATTTTCAATCAACGTAAAATAACTTGCCACATCGCTATAAAAGTGGCTGGCGACAAAAAAAGCTGCAATCCAGCTGGCCAATGAAACGGCTTCTTTAACAAAACCTCGCACCAAACTAATCAGTGCCGATAAGGCAATAATGCCTATAATAACGTAATCAATCCAATTCATAAGGAAGCTGGTTGTTATAAAACGAAGGCATTTTATCAGAAAAATACCTAAAGTGTGCGCTGCAAAATAGAATTTACTGAAATAGTTACTAAGACGTTAAAAACGTCTGCTATTTATCCAATGGGTCAAAATGTCTGACAAAGCCTTTTAAACCAGTCAACTCTTTTAACTTAGCAATTTTTGCTTGCATTGCATCTTTAGAGAGCTCAGGCCCCACGAAAATGCGGTTCAGCTTGCCATCAACTGGTTGTTGCGGATAACTATGCGCCTGATATCCAGCATTGCGCAATTTTTCCATCAGCCGCTCTGTGCTATCAGCGCTTTTAAGTGTGGCCAGTTGGATAATCCAACCATTTCCAGTAAACCCTTGTGAGTGAGTTTCATCTGCTTTATCAGATGCTGCAGAGTTGTCAGATTGTTCGGTTGTACTCGCAGCGGTCTTAGCAGGTAAGGCAGCTTCGGGCTCAGCAGTGACGTTAGCTTTAGCTGTTTGGGTCGCCCCATTAGATGGTTTGCTCAAATCAAGCATCAGTGGTTTTTCTTGCGCCGGTTGCGGTGCAAACGGAATGGTACTGAACTGTTCTTTAACCGGCTCTTTGTGGCCATCGATGATGTCCGGCAAAATAATAACCAGTAAAGCAACCAGAACAATGGTTCCAATCAGCCGATGCTTGAATTGAGATGTCACGCTACAAACCTCCACGTGCTGATAAAACTTCAGCGACCGTCACAAACGAACCAAAGACGATCACTCTATCAGAGACATCCGCCATTGCTAAGGCATGTTCATAAGCCTGATTAACATGTTCAAATCGCTCAAAAGGCTTACCTTGCAGTGCCTGGGCTAATTTACTGCCGTCATCACCACGATCACCATATAAGCCGGCAATAAACCAGTTATCAAATATACCGTCAAGCTCACTCACGGCACCGCTATTATCTTTATCGGCTAACATGGCACAAACCGCGTAGGTTTTGCCATGCCATTGATGGCGCTTAAGTTGAGTCGCCAGATATTGGGCTGACTGCGGGTTATGGGCCACATCGATATAAACAACCGGAGCATCTTGTAAGCGTTGCATTCGACCAGCCAGCTGCCAATGTGCGATACAATCGTGCACCAGAGGTTGGTTTAAGCTTACGCCAAGTTGCTCGATTGCCGCTAGCGCTGCAACTGCATTATCTAATGGTAGATCGGGCACGGGTAATTGCGAATATTCAACCTGACTGCCTAAATATTGCCATGTTTGACCATCAGCACTTACCTTAGCATGAATATTCACGCCATTTGCCAATAATTCGCAATCAAGAGATTTGGCAACTTCATAAACGCTGGATTGAATATGGGGATCGCCAGTGACGGCTTTGCCATGACTGCGAAAAATGCCAGCTTTCTCTCGGCCAATCTGAGCCAAGTCATTACCTAAGAATTTTTCATGATCCAGGGCAATTGTCGTTACAACCGCTACATTGGCATCGATAATATTGGTCGCATCTAGTCGTCCGCCAAGGCCAACCTCAAGCACCACAAAATCAGGTGCAAAGCGGCGAAATAACCAAAATGCTGCTAAGGTGCCTACTTCAAAGTAGGTCAAACTTATCTCAGCACGGGCTTTTTCTATTTCGCTAAATGCCTGACAAAATAATTCGGCATCGACAAGGCCATCGTTAATTCGAACTCGTTCGCGATAATCTAGAATATGAGGAGAGCTATATACGCCAACACTATTGCCGTTGGCTAAAAGCAGTTGCTCTATTAGACGACAAGTGGAACCTTTACCATTTGTTCCTGCCACAGTGATGACAGGCATCGCTAGCGAATCGAGTTGCATACGCTGGGCGACAATCCGAATTCGTTCTAACCCCAAATCAATGGCGATTGGGTGATGATGTTCTAAATAACTGAGCCAGTCTTCTAAAGACCGGCTCATCAATTGGGTTTGAGTCATGTTGGATTATTCGTCAGTTGACTCACCGTCAAATTCCATGGAAACGGCAGAAGCTGCAATCTCTACTGTTTCATCCATTGGAACTTGATTAACGAGTTTACCAATCACTGAAGCCAGTTTTTCGCGCATTTGGCGGCGATCAACAATCATATCCAGCGCGCCATGCTCTAATAAGAACTCACTACGTTGGAACCCTTCTGGAAGCTTTTCGCGTACCGTTTGTTCGATGACGCGAGGACCAGCAAAACCAATCATCGCACGAGGTTCACCGACGTTAATGTCACCTAACATCGCAAGGGAAGCCGAAACGCCACCATAGGTTGGGTATGTCATCACCGAAATATACGGCAGCCCTTTTTGGCGCAATTTACCTAACGCAGCACTCGTTTTAGCCATCTGCATCAGCGAAAACAATGACTCTTGCATACGCGCCCCGCCGCTGGCAGAAAAACACACCAACGGACGGCCTTCTGCAAGGCAACATTCAACAGCCCGAACAAATCTTGCCCCAGCGACAGAGCCCATTGATGCCGCCATAAATTTAAAATCAAATGCGCATGCAACAACCGGAATACCTTTTAAAGCCCCTTTCATTGCAACAACAGAGTCTTTTTCTCCGGTTGCTTTTTGAGCCGCACTTAATCGGTCTTTATAACGTTTTGCATCCTTGAATTTAAGGATGTCTTTAGGCTCGAGCTCTGAACCTAACTCTTCGTAACCTTTATCAAGAAAGTGTTCCAACCGATCCCGCGCGCCAATGTGGTGGTGATGTCCACATTTAGGGCAAACATACAAATTTCTCTCTAACTCGGCACGATAGAGAATTTGGTCACAAGACGAACATTTGGTCCAAACCCCTTCGGGTATATTCCGACGTCGTGAGGAGACGCTTTTACTTTTCGGAAGAATTTTCTCTAACCAGCTCATCGGAATCCTTAATTCATTTATCTATCAGATTTAATTATTCTAAATATATATCGTTACGCACTCGTACTAAGTAAAGCACACCTGCGTCAAAGTTTATCAATCCTGATAAAATAGCGGCCCAGGATGTGGGTGAGGAATACCATATTGTGATGGATAATCAACCTCAACCAAATATAACCCTTGCGCTTTAGCCGTTGCTGCCGCTTTATTTCTATCCTTAAGCGCAAGCAACTCTGCCATCCAATCAACACTTTGATTGCCTTGTCCAATTTCAATTAAGCTACCCGCAATATTGCGAACCATATGGTGCAAAAAAGCGTTTGCTTTAATATCAATGACAACAAAATCACCTTGTCGGGTAACATTCAGATGGTGAACATTACGAAATGGTGTTCGACTTTGACATTGTACCGCACGAAACGACGTAAAATCGTGTTCACCAAGCAGGCATTGACCAGCCTGATGCATTAATGTTTCGTTCAGTGGAAAATGGTAATGGCTCACACCCTTGCCAAGAATTGCGCCACGATGAGCACTATTATAGATGATATAACGATAGCGTCTTGCAGTTGCCGAGAAACGTGCATGAAATTCATCATCGACTTCTTTGGCCCAACGTACTGCAATATCACCTGGTAAATTCGCGTTCATCCCCAGAGTCCAAGCCGCAAGACGGCGCTGACAGTTCAATTTAAAATGAACCACCTGCCCCGTTGCATGGACTCCGGCATCCGTTCGCCCGGCACAAAACACTTCGACTTTCTGATCGGCAATCTTACTTAGGGCCTTTTCGACACACTCTTGAACCGAAGGAACCTCTTGTTGACGCTGCCAGCCATAATAATTCGAACCGTCATACTCAATGCCTAGAGCTATACGCATACTACTTTCCACTTAACAATCAGCGGCTAATAATAAAAAAAGCAGTGACATTTGTCACCGCCTTTTTGTGAATCACCCGTTAACACACTCGTTACATTAGATTTTTTCTAACGTAATTGGGCTAATAACTTCTCTGCTTCTTCACGAACAGCGTCCGTTTGCGGTGCTGATAATAACTCTTGGAGAATATCTTTTGCACCATCAGCATCATCAATTTCCAGATAAGCTCGCGCCAGATCTAGCTTAGATGCCCCATCGGAATCTTCGTCGACATCAACGGGATCATTACTGTCCCGGTTAAGAATGTCCGCGAATTCATCCAAACCCACATCTAATTTAGGCTCGGTATACGGGTTATGATCGCTAGCGATTTCATCATCACTACTCATGAGTTTATCGATATCGACAAACTCACGTTCATCCACTTCATCGCGACCTGGAAGCTCCGGCTGTTCATCTTCGCTTTCATCAAATGCCCCTTCAGAAAATCCAGAAAAAATAGAATCAATTTCTTCATCTTCTGGGGTACTAGCCTGAATAGGTGGTAAATCACTTTCAGTGTCATCATCGCTTTGATCAACACCTAAATCAAAGACGTCATCATCAATATCTTGTTCATCTAGTTCTTTTAGAGCTTCTTCGACACTTTTATCGGCTAGTGTTTCATCATAAGCATCCGCAGCAGGCTCTGGTTCAGGTTCTGACTCGAACTCTGGTTCAGATTCTAGCTCTGGCTCTGGCTCTGGCTCTGGCTCTGGCTCTGGCTCTGGCTCTGGCTCTGGCTCTGGCTCTGGCTCTGGCTCTGGCTCT
>NZ_JBEQCS010000015.1:0-109857 GCF_046054195.1 Celerinatantimonas sediminis | reverse complement strand
AATCTGCCACCGGCGGCTTACCGAAAACAACTGGGAAACTCTACTTTAGAACTGTCTCATTAATGGGGAAGTGGACAGTAACCAATATCTATTTTGATAAAAAAGCAGAAAAACCAATAGAATCTCAATCAATAATAAATAAATTATTAAATAATAGTCGGACTATAATTACTAAAATCATGAATATGGTCTGTCCACAAAGGTGGTTGATAAGATTACTATTAGCAGCTATTTTTAGTGTAATCTTAATCACATTAATCATAAGTATCTGGTATTATCCTTTACGCAAATGGGTAATGAGTTTCACCTTTAGTATTTTATCCTCACTCGCCATTATAATACTTATGCTATCAATAATAGCAGACCCCTACTTTAGCGAATTTCAAGTACCTATCAGCCTTGGATTTATCATATTTATTGGGGTTATCTTGATATTTATCCGTACTCTGAATAAAGAAGGAGACAAACCTTAAATTATTTTCAAAAATTCTATAGATAACCTATGTAAAATCATCACCTTTTATAGGAGATAGATATATGCAAATTATCTCCTTTTTTATCAATCTGCGTTTTACGTACTGTAGTGATGCTTTTTCTTAAATAAAAAACCAACCGAAGTTTATCAGGATGCATTCCTATTACAACTTTAAAAACAGGCCCTTTTTTTAAAGAATATATACGAGAACCTCGATTTATCCACTTTCCATGGACATCAATAACAATACATTTTTTATCAGAAATAACAAACGAACTAACGAGGCCAATAGGTTTATTCATTTGTAACGCTGTAACTAAATCATTTAATCCTTGTTTAAAACTTATATTATTTAAAGATCCCAAGGAATTGTGTACCGATGATTTTTTATGATCATCGATAGCACTTTGCATATAATTTCTATCAGATTTTGCTCCTTCAAGCGCTAAAGAATCGATAGTATGTTCAACCACATCTTTACGAACCGTATCACGCACTAGAATTGATGATTCTATTTTTTTAGGGGTAACATCTGACTGCAATTTTGCAGTTTCATTTTCACTTTTATTTAACGTGTTCTGAACAACTTCTTGAACATCAAATAAGAAGTTATCAAAGTCTCCCCAAATTGTGAGTAAAAAAATACTCCCTGAAGCTAATAACCAAAATAAAAAAAACACCATATAAAAATTACGATACAGAACAATTTTCAATTTATTTCTCCGTTTACGTAATTACCAGCTATGTACGATAGTATTAGGAATACTTATCGGGTGAATATTTAACAAATCAACCACTGGCTCACCACCCTGGATAGAAAACCTAACATTAATAGTTGAAATATTAAGGTTCAGCAGTACCTTTTTCTGAGAGGGGAAATCATCTGGCGTAAATTTAACACTGCCATTATTAAAATCTTTAAGAAATTTAGGAAAACCAAGTTCACCAGAATACGACTTAACAAGTTCAAATTCAGGGAATTTAATGTCAATAGAAGTCGTACTATAAACTCCTTTCTTCCAATTCAATTTCTGTTGTACAGGAAAATTAAAGTTATCCAATTGAAAAGTTTTTTTAGGACTGTTGACTATGAGGCTGGTTTGATAAGGCTCAACTTTAGCACCACGATTTACTGATGTCGGAATAGCTGAAATCAAAACAGTATATTCTGGTTGAATTTGTTGAACACCTCTTTCCCCATCTCGAAGAAAATCGAAAAACTCTTCTGTAAACGGAAATTTAGTGCCATATACTGAACGAGTAGTCCATCCTTGCGCATTCCGCTCTAAAAACGGACTTGCTGCACCATCTAAAAACTTGTCAACAACACCCGTTTTACCAAATAACACATCCCGCATCTTGTTATCAGGAACATGAGTAACTTTTGATAGCACTTCACCTTCCCACATACTTTGCAGCTCATCAGCAGACTCTTGTACAGTAACATATACAATATAATCTAGTGGACCAGAGATTAACTTCCAAAAAACATCGTCTTCAGATTTAATTCCCATCAATTGCTTCAAGGTAAATAATGCTTTATCCGCAGAATTAGCAGGGCTGTTATTGGAAGGGTTTCCTGCAATAATGCTTTTAAGTAGTTGTGAAGCGGCACCAAATGCAACATCATTCGTATCAGTATACGGAACTAATGTAGTTAACACTTTCATATAGTTATCTAAATTATAATTTGCCCTTACTTGATGCTCCGCTTCTTTACCTAGTTTACCACCGAATTTTGCTATAACTTTTGTCACCCCTTCTTGTGCATCTGCTGATGCTTTATCCACGCCTTTGGATTTTCTCTGCCGATAATCATCCATTACAGAATTAAACATGAAGACTTGTTTAACCCATAACTGAGGAGCAGCTATTTTTTCGATAGGTTCTAGCTCATTTTTCATCTGTTTAATAAGCAAAAAATAAGGGTTATCAAGGGTAGACATTTTCACAGCCATTTGCCTAAACTCATAATGAGTATGAAGTAAATGGTACCCTTGTGGAAATTTAGATGAAAAGTTATGCCAAGCTTGATAATACTGTTTGGCATACCAACTCCAAAACCTTTTACTCCAAATATCAAGATCTTTACTATCTGACAAAGAAGAATGCAATCCAGCTATAAATTTTTGTAAAAATTGATATCCTGCTTTTGTAAATGCGGGAGCAACAAAGATATTGTCATTTTGTTCTGATGACACGCCCCCCCAAAAATCGCCAAGCATTACTGGAGACAATGTTTCATTCTGATTAGCCCAATTAACTAACCAAAAATAACTGGACTGTTTTAATTTAAAATCAACTAAATTCTCTAGTTTAGCTTGATAAAGAGTTTCAGATTTCTTTATGTTAGATAAATTTTCAGACCACCTTAAATAGGCCTTATAAGCGTTTATAAATAAAGGGGTAAGATCTTCTTGAAAATCAGGTATTGCATACGCAATAGCTTTACCTGACGGAGGTTCTGGTATAATAGCTTGTGTGTCACCTAAACGAACTTTTGATAATTCGATATACCATACCAAATTACGCATATATTCATTTTCTAATTCACTAGGAATTTCTTTATTTTTATCTAAAAAAGAATAATTTAATGGGTCCAAAATATGCTTCTCAAATTCTACACAATAGAATTTTTTAAATCTTTGCTCTGCATTTAGACTTACATTAATCCCCATTCTAGGTATCCACCAGTTATGATTTAGTGCTGACATCTGATCAATTTGCTGCCTAAACTGATCTAACACCAATAAATTAGAGTCAACTTTCTCTCCCAAAATAGGATGTTTAGGAAGATCATCAAACACCACTTCCATTGCTCTAGAGTTTTCTATATAGGACACACTAAACAATCCAACAATAAAAAGAAGCATTAAAAAAAGAAATGACATTCCAAGATTTCTAATTAATAACTGCCAGCGCAGAAATTCCTTAAGAGGTGTGAATATACTACGATCACTAGGTAAGATTTTTGCAAACAAGTCTCTCAAAAAAAGCCCTTTATGGGACTCAGCTCGAGATGGCTCCAATTTTTTAAATGATTGTAATTTCTGTAAAGAACAAACTGGATTACCTTCTTGCTTTCCGCTTGAGAAAAATATGCCTCTCAATAATGGGTCTTCTATATAAGAATTTGAACTAAACATAGCCTCAGTAAATTGCTTTAAACCACTACGTAAACGCTCAAATCCGCTAGAAATTAAAAGAATACTGGGATCAATAACTCCATTCTGTTCCAATAAAATGAGACGGATAGCTCTTAATCTTTCTATAACAAAATCAATTGTTTTATCAACAAATATATCGGGTGCAGCAAGAAATTTCTCATCAATCAAACCAAGTGGTTCTGAAAGTACACTTTCAGGAAGAAGATCAGAGAGGCTTTTCACTCCTAGAATAAGATCAACTTTAGTCACTAAAATATAAATTGGAAATTTAGCTCCAACTGACTTCATAAGTTCATATATTTTGCGTCGTAATGCCATTGCATATTCACGCAATTCATCAGGGTCCTCATTAAGAAGTTTTTCCACGGATACTGTTAAAATCAATCCATTTAGAGGTTCCTTCTTACGATATCGAACAAGTAAGGAAAGAAACTGTTGCCATTCACTGCTATCCCGACCTTCTTCCAATGCAACAGCATATCGTCCAGCAGTATCTAAAATAATGGCCTCTTCAAAAAACCACCAATCACAGTTTCGAGTTGTCGAGATACCAGGAATAGGCCCTACATCAGTTAAAATAGACGTCAGCTTGCTACTATTAACAGCGGTTGTTTTACCTGAATCTGATTCACCAAAAATCATATACCAAGGTAAAACATAGAGAGGATTTCCATATTTTTTTAGTTTAGATGTCTGTAAAAGTCGGATAGCTTGCATCCACCGCTCTTGTAGGCTTTGCAAGTGCTGCTGTTCTTCAGATGGTATTGCAGCGATAGCAGAATTATCTTGCTCTATAATTCTTTTTACAAATTTTCTCTCATGTCGGCGTAAATACCATTTACGGATAAATAAGACACCAACAACAAGACCGATAAGAGCACCAAACAAACAGGCTCCAATCCACCATGGCCAATCTTTATATTGCACTAATGCGAAACATCCAATAGAGACACAAACAAATAGCAATATTAGCAACAGGGCTTTTATTAGCTGAAATAAAAATTTTTTCATAAACTAACCCTTTGTAACAAAATTTACTAGCTTATTAGCCAAACCAAAGCTCTAAACTTTGTTGCAATAATCCTTGATAAATAAAGAAAATAGCTATTACAGTTAAAACTGATACTGACGCAATAACAATCGAAGAAAAATTAAATATTTTACCCATTTGAGAATTTTTGATGTTTTTATTACTTTTAACTTTTTCATCATAATTAAAAAAGTAAATTTTATTTTCTTCTTGAGGTAATATCTGCTCAACAGACTCTTTTTTAAGTTTATTCAAAAAACTACCATCTTCATTAAAATATTTTCCAGAAAATCCCATAGCTATACTTAGTGTATAGACCTCCAGCACATCCTGAATAGAAGAAAATGATTGTTCTAAAGAATCTTCTAATAATTCATTAGAATTCTCAGAAGATAGTGATAAACATTGCGCCTTAAGTTTGTCCATTCTAACGAAAAATTCTTCACCAGCATTAACCGTTCCATAATATTGACGCTGTAACGTATTTTTTATCCACTGCTTAGCGCCAATCCATGATGAACATAAAATAGTTTCATCAGCCCATGCAAAAACAGCAAATCTAGCCTGATCATATTGCTCTGGCAGTAACTCTAATTGGGTAGATTTACTATCCATTTGTTTAATGAGAAGCTCAATGTCATCTCGAACAGTTTCATAATCAGGTAGATCATCTTTAGCTGAAGAAACTAAATATTGAATAAATGAAAAAAACTCTAAAAATATTTCGCATAGATGCACAATTAACCTCCTAATACAACAAGAAAGGCAGCCATATCAGCAGGAGCTGTATCCCAATATAGAGATAATGAACCAGAAATCTCTACATCGTGCCAAGCACGAGACAAATTGTTAATTTTTAAACATACAGCATCTTTCGTTTGCGGTAACCCCGGTGGTAATGGGTCAACCTCAATGAGTTCAATACCAGAAACCGCTCGGGCCAATAGTGAACTCATCCCTTTTGTAGCAGAAAGTTTTGCAACACCCAAAATATCTTTTTTAGCTTGTTCAGGATTTTTAGTCCGAAAAATAATCCAATAGGAATAATTTGGCTCAAAAACCTGCGAAGGAATCTCAATGGTGAAATATGGATCATCAAATATAAATTGACCAGAAAACTCAGGACCAGCAGTCAGACTATCTAAAATTCGTGAAATAACAGAACGGATAGCCTCAAAACCTATTCCGGGGCTTTTATGATCATAGTCGGGAATCAATTGCTGTCCTTTAGAATCGTCGCCTAATACCGA
Organism: Celerinatantimonas sediminis; assembly: GCF_046054195.1. Classification (NCBI taxonomy): domain Bacteria; kingdom Pseudomonadati; phylum Pseudomonadota; class Gammaproteobacteria; family Celerinatantimonadaceae; genus Celerinatantimonas; species Celerinatantimonas sediminis. Next base: position 103,935 of record NZ_JBEQCS010000015.1, on the reverse strand, counting down.
AATATTTTGAGAAAAAATAGACAACTCACCAACAAGTTGGCGTAAAACTCCGTATATTTGCCAAGGATGAATATATGGTGTCTGAAGCAAATGATGCAAAATTGGAATGTAGCGATTCAGTGTTTGAAGAGCAAAAAGAAATATTGTTGAGGTGAAGCTCAACTCACCAGAAGTAATCCCTCCGGGACTTTTATATTCCTCCAATTTACGACACCTAGAACACAACTGATCGAAAATATTTTTAACAATATCGGTCAAACTTTGTGAAGCAGAAATCGTTAATAACGGCGGAATAAACTTTTGATCGATACTAATCCGTTCACCATCTTTGGAAAGGCAAAGCAAAGGAATCACAGTGTAATCACCTAATTTATCTAGTTCTGACTCCCAAAACAATCGCAGTACATAGCGCAAATATTTTACATGTGCTTGTGGGCCATGACCTAAATAATCAGTGACTTCTTCAGGGTTAGCTGTGGCTGAAAATCTTGTCGAAGGTTCAAAATGTGCTGTCTCGTCAAGAACAGTGACATTATCTCCTTCAGGATTAAGTTTACGCAAACCAATATATACGGGGAAGCGTTCTTCACTTTCTGGCCAATCTTTCTCAAAAGAACGGGAACAAAGTGTTGCATTGCCAGGAAAAGAAACCCAATCACCATCTTCAAATAACAGCTCAAGATTAGAGACTTCTAAAGAATTTTGCTCAAGAGCGCCTTCTCGAATTTGTAACCTAGCAATTCCCCAACAATAGGGATAGGCATACGTTTGCAATATATTAAGACGATGCTGTTGATGCAAATCCGACAACTGAAAATGTTGAGGCTGTAAAAAGAGCCCCTGATACCAAAATAACGATTTATCGACAATCACTACTTCCCTACCTTTTGTAAATGATGAGGACCCAATATTAGAATCGCTGATAATTTCCCCGGGGTATATAAAGTATCTTGCCAAAAAAATATGCCTGGTTTATCTACATTGACTGGTATAGACCAAATTTTTGAGACTCCATTTATATTTCTTTTGAAATATCCAGCTACAACTGATAAATATCTAGCCCCTTCCGCTCGATTCAAACTAAACGTAATAGTTTGACCTGGTTGAATAAACTTTTGTTGAGATTGCACAATTGATTTATCAAAGCTATTACATTGCAGTAATTTCTCTTGTCCTGATACTGTACTAATGAGTTCTGCAAATAGATTCTTATCAGAAAGTTGATACAAACATAGTGCTAAAGTATGAGGCATCTCATCATACTCATTAAGTAACTTGTCAGCCCTCACCTCAAGTGAAATTGCTTTATCTTGATAAGTCCAATGTACATCATTAGGACTAGTCGCAGGAATAACAACAGATGCAGGATCTTTTGCTTTTTTAGAGCTAGAACAACTTGCAATAAAAAATATTGATATAATAACAAAAAGTAACAAGCCTTCCCGTTGCAATTGCCTAATATGAATCATTTCCCACTCCAATATTACAGTGTGAACATAAGACATTCATAATATAAAGCTAAACATCGAAGGCTACAGTAACTCTATATTTTTATATAAACTCTACCAATAGGTATATAAATCAACTCCGAACAACCGAATAAAGACACTTGTTCAATTTAATAATTGATAGGACTTTGATCACAAAATTAAAATTTAAATCAGATAAGTTCAATTTAATTCTAACAAGTGAAGAAAACATGTATTTTTATATAAAGCAACCAGATAAAAAAAGCAACTAATTAGCAGTGTTAAAAATACAATTTTATGATAATAAAATTGATTAATATAATTTAAACGAATATAGTTCTGCTGAATCAGATTCATCATATTCTCCAAAGACAATGCTTTTAGGAAAGCCGGTCACTTTCACATAATAAGACTCACCATTACTTAATAAATTTTTCGTTGCCCAACTGAGATATAACTCATTGTTTAACTCTAATTTAATTCCTTGCATGGGATAATTAAGCACACACGATTTGGGTAATTGACCAGCACTACCAACCCCATGAGCAGCAATATCAGCATCACCACTAACGCCAAACATGGCACCTTGCCAATTTGCTCCTTTTGAGGGACCAATCTCGAACCAAAGGCCTAGCCCCGGCAAAGGATGAAGATCTAATCGATATTCCATGTCTCTTTTTAATGGAATATTGGCTTTGGCTGCAAGTTTTGCCCCCAATTTCTCTTGCTCAACATATTCTGCATGCTGAAGTATCGTCGGCAAAGACAGTGGATCAATCACACCATCATCACACAATAGGATAATGGGAAAATTTCGTCCCTTACGTGTAAAAAGTACTGACGCAAGCAGCGATAACCCACAGAGTGTCTTATCAGAAGAGTAACTTTCGAGGCTTCCTTTTATTAACCAAACACCAACATCTTCAGCACACATTTCGGGAATAGGACCAGCCCATTCCATTTTTTCCATATTATCTGACCAAAAATGTCCTTTAACAGCTAATCCATAGCGTGTAATAGTCGAAAATAGATTTTTCCCCTTTGCTTCATCTTTTTCGAGCATTGATATATATACAGTTTTTGCCATAACAGTACTCCCTATCCAAGAGTCAATACAGTTGTCTGGCTCGGTGATGATGTTACACCAACGGCATTTTCTAACGTTTCAAGTGCATTTTGGCCAGTAACACTTGTTAAACGCTGTACTGGCATACCGTCAGCAAAAATAGTGGTGCAACCCACTGAATATAACGTTTCGCCTGAAATCATATGTGAAACGACACCGAGCAAAAGACCAGCTTCATCGCCTTCGCTGACTAACGACACTGAAGATTCATTCAAGGCCGGCATACACTCTATGAGTAACGAGTCGGCGGTAGGCTCTGTAGTCGCTGTTTCAGAGATATTCGGATAAGGTACAGAGACGACGACAACAGCTTCAGTTAAACAAACGTCAATAGCCGTCACATTCATCCCGGTCCCCATAGTTAGTGCATACATGAACTCACTCCTATCCCATATGAATCAGTTCTGCATCAATTTTTACGTCTTCATCAGAGAGAATCAGCGTATTTTTACTTTGTATTGCGAGTGTTTCATCCACTAGCTGACGATGAGACTCAGCCTGGCATTCCTCGTGTTCTTTGGTAAATCGAAAATAATTAACCACTCGCCGAGTAAATTCTTGGCTAATACTTTCAATAGTGTTAGCAACAACTTTGATTCGTTCCACCTGACTTAAATATACGCTGGCGACTATAGATAGATGCTCAACACTTACCTCAGCTTTCGCAGCTGATAAACTCGCTTTTGGACTGACACAAGTTAAGTTTGTATCGGGGGCAATTGTTAATCCCCCATTTTGAACATGCAGCACAGTATCCCCTGCTGTTTCTAATACAGTCTGAGTCTGCGGCGTGCGCTCTAAAATCGACAAAACCCACACCATACCTTGAGAATCAACAGAGACTAGCACCTTATCACCCACTTGAGGCCTTACCAAGCAGCTAACGGCTCGCTCTGCATTCAATTGCCCTTCATCCGTATCGATTTTAAGTCCAGACTCAGATTGAGTAACAAAACCGTATTCCAACACTGGCTGAAGTATTTCGTGTTGTCGTGCCACATTATCCATACTATTTCTCCATCATAAATTATGAGTAGAAAACCAATTTTCAGCTTCCTCTAAATCTTTATCAGTTCCTCGCAGACCTAATAGATTAGCGCCATCCCAGTTGGTATTTTTATCGATTACTTTATGTAAACGCGCATGGGCTAATGAAGCTCTGGTAAAATTTGCATGAGTTAAATCTGCATACGAAAAATCGGCATGCTGAAGCTGAGCCGTAGAAAAATCTGTAGCCTGACAAACAGCATGCTCAAAAATGGTGTGAATCATCCGCGCACCAGAAAATCGCGCAAGGCTGGCATTTACAGCTCCAAAATACGATTTAGATAAATCAGCGTCAGAGCATTGCGCTCCCTGCATCTGCGCTCCTTTAAACATACAGCTAATCGCTTTTACATTCGATAGATTCGCCTCACTCAAGTCTGCACCAGAAAAGATAGACATACTTAAATCAGCCCCAGATAAGTTAGCCCCTTTAAGATTTGCACCAGCTAAAAGTATCTGAGAAAACTGCTGTCCAGAGATGTCTTGTCCTGCCAATTGAGCTTGGCGAAGCATAACTTTAAACCAAGAAGCACCCTTTAATTTGGCATCTAGCAAACTTGCTCCGCTAAATGATACTCGCTCAATCTCTGAGCCAGAAAAATCGACTCTATCCAGTTTGCAATGGTCAAAAAATGATTTAAAAAGTTGCATAGATTGCATAGTGGCATCAGAAAAATTTGCATGTTGTGCCATTGACCACGAAAAATCAGCTCCAGTAAAATCAGCTTTTGAAAAATCGGCTGACTGCAATAACGATTTATGAATATAAGCTTCGCGAAAAGAAGCATTAGCTAAACACATTTTTCGAAAATCAATTTTAATTAATTGTGATTTTTCAAATGAAGCGTGGGTGAAATCGCAACTTTTAAATCCTGTTTTATCAATTTTTGCCTGTGAAAGATTAGCATCGGCCAGACATACATTTTCAAAGCGCCCACCAGTTAAATCAGCCTCCGAAAGATCCAATCCTGACAGGTCACAATCTCTTAATGTGGCATTATCTGCGATAGATTTAAGCACTTGTTCTCGAGTCATAGTGCTCATTATTCTTTCTCCAACAAATCTATATTGCCATCAAGCTGACTTAATTTAAGATTACACCCCTCAAACCGAGTCTCACCCACTTCAACTTTATAAAAATTACATGCGTACAAATTAGATCCACGAAAATCAGTTCGTACTAGCCGAGATTTACGCAAGCTCCCCGTCATCAGATCAAACGCACGCATATGAGCACCTTCTAGATTACATTTGATAAATCGAGCTTTACGCGCCTTAGCACGATTAAAATCAGCATCAATAAAAATAGATGCTTCAAGAATAGCTTCAGCTAAATCCGCTTGGCGAAAATCAGCTCCGGTAAAATCAGTTTCTCTTAATCCAGCTTGATATAAATTGGTTTTCGTAAAATTAGCGTATCGAAATTCACAATTTCGACCGGTGAAGAATTTAGCTAAATCAGCACCAGCAAAATTTACATGTTCCCCAACGACTTCGTTCAATTTACAGTGATGAATAGCTCCATCGCGAAAATCGGCCTGCTCCAATGACATTTTTTTTATAAGGCATTTGCCCAAAGACGCTTGCCGAAAATCCGCTTTATTGGCGATTCCAGAAATAATTGATAAATAGAAATGAGCAGCGATACAAGATATTTGAGTAAAATTGACGTCATCAAATCCACACATACGAATATTAGCGCCATCTAAAGTAGCTCGCTCAAATACCGCTTTATTAAAAGCGGTCTTGTTTATATTGGCCTTAGATAAATTTGCATCAGTGAAATTAGCCGATTGCATAAAACTATCTTGCATTGAACAATCAAGAAGAGAAGCACCAACAAAACTAGCAAACTGTCCTTTTGACTTATTAAAAGAACTTTTATCAAGCTTGGAACTTGAGAAATTTGTTTTATTTAAATCACATCCTGAAAAATCAGCACCGGATAAATTTAAGTAAGAGAGATCAACATTCGCTAAAATGGCACCAGCTATAGGCTCTCCATTTTGATACATTTCAACCACTTCTTCTCTTGTTCTAGGGACCATTGCATCGATATTAATACCAGCTTTAGCAAATTCAGCAGCACTTTCTGGTGACACACCATTTCCATCGAATCTTTTTTTTGCCTCTGCTAATTTAGCTAATCCTTTATCAAGCATGGCACGTCCCTTAGCTTGTAAAGTTTCAGCTTGGGCACTCATAGTTGTTATTTCTTGAGCTACTTTTTTTAATGAATCTAGTTTGTCAGCGGGAACATTTTTTTGAAATTCAGTTTTATTTAACTGCTCATTAATTTTCGCTACGAATTGTTTCCCTAACTCATTTGGCGATAAATTTTTAATCGATGTTTTTTGAGTGCTAGGCTGCAACATATCTTTAAGTGTTTTATCAATATCAATCCCTTGTTTTTCCAAAACTTTTTGCGAACTACCTAGTTGGGTTTTCACCTTGTCAGCAATGTCTGCTAACTTTTTGGCTTGAGCCTCAGGGGAAAGACCATGTGCGTTGACCAAATGAGACTTAACTTCCTCTCTCACACCCGACAAAATTTCCTTTAGATTAAATGGAAAAGAAAGATCAAGTTTTTTGAGAGGAGCTAATTTATTAGCCTCTGCTGGTTTTTCTTCTGAAACATCGGCCGATGTAACATCTTTAGGCAGAGCCTCCATCACCCATTGGCGAAGATCCTGTCCCGCTGCCTGGGCATCAAAAATACTTTTTCCAACTGGTAACTCTATAGATTGCGCTTTTTTAAACGTTGCAACCCATTTACTCCAAACCATATCGAGACTTGAATTTTCAGCAGCTCCATTAGGCCGCACAACTAAAAAGACATCACTTTTTTCAATTGCCTGCTTAGCCTCTTTACTTAACGGCTGCTCAGGAGATACTAACACCAAAATAGAGATGCAATCTCCCACGAGCTGCTCCATTAAAATACCGGTCAGCTCATTATCAACACATAATATTGGAGCCCATAAAGCGGAGCAATAACCAGGAAGATTAACCGTAGTTGCACTTGGTAAAAATAGAGATATTGGATCAGATCCGGGGACCAACATCTCTTGATCCCATTTTGAATCTTTATATACGCAACGTATTCTAGCTAACTGATCGCCGATAAAATAGGGAACAATAAGCCCAGCCGGAAGAGTAAACTGTTCAGCCTTATCAAGCCCCCATAACTCTTGCGAATCAACCAAATCGTCACAATTACAGCCAAGCCAATAATTTTTTATAGTACTCGTGCTCAAACCTAGCTTTTTCAAGCTATCCAGCATATTAGGATTAGTTTCCAGGTTTTTTCGCCACTGAACAACCAACGGAAACCCTCTGTCGTGCCAAGGACCCTTCGATGGCTCAGAGAAAATATCATCAGGAATAATCGTGTTAGGGTCAAATGGCAAATCACGCCCTTTCGGCCACTGTTTTTTTAAATTTTTTGCACTCTCAGTCAACTTCTCTCGCAATATATTCATGTGCGAATTAACTGATGCTTTTGCCTCCTTTTGCTTAGTGACTAAGTGGCTGATATTTTTCTCAAAGTTTGCTTCAAACTCATCTAATGTTCGATGGCTAGTCGCAAATTGAGTGAGATCGAACTCTACAAGGTGGCCAAATTTTGAGTGTAAACGACGAGTCATTTGCTCAGACGAATCCAACAAAGCTCGTTTTTTGTTAAGTATCTGCTTTAAATTTAACAATCTCTCTTCTGGAGGGCGAGGCGGCATCGTAGGGCGATTACCTAGCGCATGTTGGCGTATCGAATTGATAACTTTTGGAAGATTTCTCACCTGAATCATACTTTCATTTGCTTGCTGCACCGCTTGATCCATCTGTTCTGAATCAATATTCACCCCACGGTTTAACAATGACATCTGCAAATCACGATAATATTCAATTGATTTTGCTGGTTCATCCATGAGTTCATGACGGATGAGTACCCGCAATACATCGGAATATTCCTCATCAATAATATCGGTTAACCCACGAAACAATAGTACCCCGCGTAAAATTGTCGGAAAAAACCACACCGTTTCTAAATGCATCAGAACTTCTTTAAATACCTCATGCTCTTTGAGCTGATGAGAAGCTAAAGAATTTACGGGAAAATCATATAACTTGAACTTTGGATTTTGAGAAACAAACAAACGCATCCGCAGCCGCGGTATATTTCCCTCGATGACAGGAAGATCAGGATGGACATTTTCTAACCGATACGGTTCCCCACCAGCAAAATAGCCCGGTAACATCTGATCACTGCTAGCGAGATTAAAAAACTCATAGTTCATATCTTCAGGAAAATAGGGCCAGCGCTCAGCCTTCCATTTTGCATCGTATGTTCCATTTTTTTTTGCACGCTGTGGCCACTGCATGTCAATCGGGCCAAAGGAGGCAGGATGAGGCCTATCTGAGGGCGCGCCTATTTGCTGATGCGAATATTCTAAATGCGGTAAATTGATCGCAGACGAGCCATCGGCTAGCACATTTTTATTGATTCCCAACCCTAAAGGATTTTGCGCAAATGCAGGACCTCCAAACGCATTTGACCAATTCAGAGCAACTGAACTAAACGGCTGAGGGTGAGTAATGACACCTTTTTTCCAATACCTAGTACCATAAATGCTAATTGTCTTATCTAACTCACCTAATTGCACTCTAACTTGCGATGCTTCGCGTGGTTGATTCCTTGGCGCAAAACAAGAACCTGTTAAAAGATACTCACCTCGAGGTTTAGGAACCCCTTGATCTAATACTAGCTGAGAACCAAGTTGCTTAGGAATATCCTTCCATAACGCCTGCTCCGTTAATAAATGCTCTGAATCAGTAAGATCAAAATACACTAAAACGCCCATAGACAAAGATAATGTATTCTGAAGTCGTAATGGCCTTGGCAATAAAGAATATTGTTTATTTTTAAAGATTTTCATAATTATAATATTTCTTGTTCGTCAACAATAGTACTTGAGCTGTCCACTATAGTAGATTGAGAATCTGCAGTGACTGTCATAGTAGATGCGCTATTAGTTTGATCCGTATAGCTTTGACTTAATTCATCTCCAATCTGTGTCTTACTCGAAACTGTCTCAGTTTGCTTATTAATAACAGTATTTTGTGTTGTTATTGTATCTTTTTTATTTTCGGCTGTATTTTTTTCACTTTCCGATATATTTTCTCTTTTTTGCGAATAGTCCTTTTGATCATCATTAGCTGTAACTACTGAATCATTTGATTTACGTACTGTTTCATCTAGCTCTGTTTTATCCTCGGATGATTCAACTAATTTACCTGTCGATTTAAGTTTTGAACGGAAATATTCTACTTTATCATCGACAAACTCAGCAGCTGATTTTTTAATAGATTTGGCGGAAGGAATACATTTAAAATCATCTTTTTTAAATGTGTGTTGGTATTTTGGATTTATTGTCAATGCCCCTCCAAAAGAAAAATCTTCCTTTAATCCCACCAAAATACTCAAATTATTTCCTAATGTAATCGATTCAATAGGTCCATAAGAAAATGAAAATCTACTTGCCATAAACTCTTTTATCTTGTCTGCATACGATTCTATATTGCTATCACTACTTATAGTTACACCATTACTATCACCGGTACCAGAAAACAGGCCAAGTTTATCAGGGTCATTATAAGCCCCGATACGCATCCACGAATTAGAAGTAGGCGATTGCATTAAAATTCGTTGTGAACCATCTTTATCTTCTATATGAATCTTATTTTGTCCAGCCGTCGTAATTTTACTCATAGTCTGATTTGCATCAGTAACTTGACTTGGCATCTCTGGATTTGGCACAGCCGCCTGAATAATGGGCCTATCTGGGTCGCCATCAATACATGTAAGCAATACTTCAGTACCTTTATGTAGTGGGAAATGCATGCCATGATCCGCCCCCCCGTATGGCTGGGCCATACGAAACCAGGCCGTGGCTTTTCCACCCGTTCGCCCCGATAAATCTAAGGGTAAAATAACTTTATAACGACCTTGGTCATCTAATTCTGCATATTTTCCAGAACCTGCTGCATCAATTTTCGCGTTCATCGAACCAAAAAATTTAGATTTTTCAGTTTTACATTCAGCTCGATATTGAGTCGTAGATGGAATACACGCAAAAGAATTATAGTAATAAAGGCCTTTTCCATCAGAGGATAACGAAATGCCTAATCCATTAGTTAAGTATGATTCCTGATTTCCCTCATGAGTTACTTCAATCGTTAGATATTGTTGATTAAAATCGCTGCGGTAATGTCCTTTAAGATTAAAAATGTAACCAGGGCGAATATAAGGCACTGACGACTCAGCATGAAAAATCTTTTGACGACAACGGATTTCGTCAGCTCTTACTTCTGCAAGCTGATTTCCTTCGTCTATGGTTTGAAAATGCTCGCCATAAATATACACTTCACCAATACCAGAAGAGCTCACAGTCGCTTCACATTTAAGCTCTAAACTAGGCTTTTGATAATTATAATCTTTAAGTAAAACTTTTTTTGGTAGTGGTTTTTGCGATAATATAAATGTATTCAGCATCTCATCCTTTTGTGCATAATCTAAATTAGTTGGTGCTGAATAAGTGAGATCATGCCCCTCGGTCATGGGTGAATGAGCAATATGAGTATCTGTAATAATCAACTTTTCATTTTGCTCATCTTGCTCAAAATAATAATACATACCATTTTTCTCTAACCAACGAGAGACAAAGGCAAAGTGAGACTCATTATATTGGCATATATACTCTTTAGTAGGGTAAGTTTTCTGAAGTTTAAATTCAAAATCCACCCCCTGATTTAATCCAGCATCTTTTAAATCATCGCTAATAAATTCATTTGCTGATTTATCTAGAAAAATTTGGTTATGTTGCGTTTGTGTTGCTCGCCATAACTTAGGAACTAAACTCACTCTATAAAAGTAATAGGTATCAACTTGCTGTAGTTGCTCAATAGAATTAATAATACCGTGATAGCTTAAATCCCCTGATTCCCGTTTAATCGTAAATACAGCTGAATTTTGTAAAATGTCATCAAAATCAATATCATTTTTTAAAGACAATAGCACAATTTCAAATTGATATAATGAAGATAATCCCTCATGACCGGTGAAACGCACAACAGTAAATGTATCATCTGCTATTGCGTTAGAGACAAATGTAAATTTTGGTTGATTACTCTGCGCCATTACCTACTCCTCAAATCAATTATTAATTTGAAAACTCAATCAGGAAAGATTCGTCCTCAGCAACTTTTAAAGTCACTCGAGAAGGCATCCCTCCCTCGGCCATTGCATGTAAAATTTTCTTAGCCATCTGTGGTAATACATTGCTATTAAGTATGTATTCAATGTTTCGCGCTCCTGTCTCAACTTCGGTACAGCGCGAAGCAATTTGATCAATAACCGCTTGGTCATAGTCCAAATGAATTTTATTATTTGCTAACAACATATTGCTGAGTTTGTGTAACTTCAGGCCCACAATTAATTTCATCGCATCAGGATTCAAACTCATAAATGGAACAATTGTCATTCGAGCCAAAAGAGCTGGTTTAAAATGCTGAGATAAAATAGGTCGAATTGCTCCAATAACGCTATCTAATGGGATATCGTCCTCCGCATTAGAAGTCATTTCTTGAATCACATCAGTCGCTAAATTAGACGTTAACAGGATGACTGTATTTCTGAAGTTAATTTCTTTGCCTTCACCATCGGTTAGGACACCTTTATCAAAGACCTGATAAAAAGTATTCATCACATCTAAATGTGCTTTTTCAACTTCATCCAATAACACAACACTATATGGCTGACGACGAACCGCTTCAGTAAGCATGCCACCTTCACCATATCCGACATAACCTGGAGGAGAACCAATTAAACGCGAAACAGTATGTTTTTCTTGAAATTCACTCATGTTGATGGTGACAACTGATTTTTCATTGCCAAAAAGGATATCTGCTAGCGATAGACCTGTTTCGGTTTTACCAACCCCTGAAGGTCCAACTAGTAAGAAAACACCTAGCGGCTGCTGCGGATCTCTAATTCCTGCTTTCGACGCCCGAATAACTTCTGCAATAGCTGACATTGCATGGTCTTGACCTTTGATTCGTTGTTGCAGAAAAGATTCTAACGCAACGACTGTATTGGCTTGATCTCGAGCAAGCTTACCTAGAGGGATCCCCGTCCAATCAGAAACAACTCTGGCAACTAAATCAGGTGTTACTTCAATTGAAATCAAAGACTCATCTGCTTGCAGTTCTTTTAGATGTGCATCAGCCTTGCTTAATTGTTCTTTGAATTTGCTTTGCTCTTGAGAGCAAGCTTCGTGTAATTTTGTCCTTAAATCTAAAACCACTTGGGCTGCTTCTTTTTCTTTAAGCCAACGTTCACGAAGTTTTACCACCGCATCCGTTTTTTCATTTATTTCAGCAAGACAATCGCGATAACGCTCCTCATCAACACAAACTTCATTTAATCTATCTCGATCAACCGCTGCTTGTTCCCGTTTTAAGGCTTGAATACTGCGTTCCATGTCTTCTAGAGAAGCAGGCTTAGCAGTTAAATTAACTTTCACTCGAGCACAGGTTGTATCGAGCAAATCAATTGCTTTATCGGGTAAAAATCGCCCGGTTATGTATCGATCAGAAAGCTGCGCTGCCGCAACCGTAGCATCATCGCGAATAATGACCTTATGTGCTTTTTCATAGCTATCACGAAGTCCACGTAAAATAACGATTGAGGTTTTAACATCCGGTTCTTTTAATTGCACAAGCTGAAAGCGTCTAGCTAAAGCGGGATCTTTTTCAAAATATTTTTTATATTCACTCCATGTCGTTGCAGCACAAGTGCGTAATTCTCCACGAGCTAACGCAGGCTTTAATAGATTGGCAGCATCAGAGCCTCCGGCCGAACCTCCTGCACCAATTAAGGTATGGGCTTCATCAATAAATAATACAATTGGTGATTCGCTGGCTTTGATTTCATCAATAACACCATGGAGTCTATTTTCAAACTCGCCTTTCATGCCAGCGCCTGCCTCGAGTAACCCCATATCTAAACCAAGCAGAGTTACATTTTGTAACACTTCTGGAACATCTTTCTCGACAATACGAAGAGCCAATCCCTCAATAACAGCAGTTTTCCCGACTCCTGGTTCTCCGACTAGAATCGGATTATTTTTGCGACGCCTTGCTAAAATATCGACCATCTGCCGCATCTCTTCATCTCGGCCAAAGACCGGATCAATTTTTCCCTCTTTAGCGCGAGCTGTGAAGTCATTACAGAATCGCTCGATAAACCCACTACCCTCTTTAACCTCAGAATTAGATGACCGGTCCGCGCTAACGGATGATGATGCTTGAGTCTCAATAGAGGCTTTAGCAAGCACCCAGAAATCTTTAAGCAGTGCATCACGGCTCATGGAGCTAAAAAGGCCAACCCAAGCTCCTTCAGCATAGAGATTAGGTTTGGCTAAGAAAGCCAACAAAAGAGCACATGTGCGAATTCGGGTTTGATTCAGATCGACAGAGGCAACCAACCAAGCTTCTTCAAATAATTGAATTAAAAGCGGAGAAAATACTGGCTTGGCAGAATTTCCAACAGGTAAATCTTCTAAAGAGTCAGATAAAGCTGCAAGTAAACGAGAAGCATCAATGCCATAATGCTGAAGAGCAAGTGAAATATCGCATTGCGGAGCCTCTAAACATTTCAATAAAAAGTGCTCCAAAGTAACCCCATAATGCGTACGAGACACACATAAGCCTGCAGCATTTTGCAAGGTACTTGTGCTGAACATGTTTAGTTTTGACAGCAACGCTCTCATATCAACATTTATCACGTTTCACTCCTTATATATGTTTGCTCATTTACCTATTGGCTCTAATTTCGACCGTTTTGAAATACAACTCCGGCATCTTTGAGATGATCAAACGAAAAGCTCCAAGTGTCTTTTCCTAAAGATGACCATTGATTGGCTCCAAGCTCAGCGACAGAAGCCACATCAGCTTTAAGTCTTAAACACAGGTCATATTGAATAGGTTCCAATAGATAACTTTTAACAATGTTATCTATTTCCTTTGCCAATTTTTCTCCGGGTAGCAAATTTAAAAATTGCTCAGAACGAAGTTCTGAAATCACAATTTCTATTTTGCTCATTCGCCCTTGTAACTCTTCTCCCAACCAAGACTGCTCGCCAATACAATTCGCTTGGACGCCTAAACAAAAGCGCTGTTCACTAGGAATTTTTTCGATACTAAGAACACATTGGTTAATAAAAACTGTTGAAATACCTAAAAAGTCTCTTAAATAAGTCTGCAAACCTAACGCACTACGTGGATATTGGGTGAGTAGACCAATATGACGTAATTGCCGACACTCTTGAGGAAAGCTCTCTCTAGTTGAGCTGTTACCATAACCTAATAAACAATTTAGCCATTCGCCCCAACGCTCATCACGCTCTTCAACAGTTTTAATCATGAGCCGAGAGCGGCTCCATACTTTAAAAAATTGAATGTAGTAATCGTTATTTACAATATCGATAAAATCACGAGTAACGGACCGATCTTCAGAAAACTCACTAAGCAGCTCTTCTGTATATATCGTTGGTAAAGGGGAAGATGCGCCATACAGTCCCATAAAAGTAGCTTCAATTAAAAATTGAACATTTTTATTGCCCTGTTCTTTAGTAAAAAGATCCGTTAAGTCTGTTGCTGGAAAACCTAAAGAAAGCTGAGGGCGTACACGCAACTGATCATGGTAAAAAGACTCTAAAGCCTCACCTGTCATATTGTGTGTATGTAAACGTAACAATCGTATAGCCTGATAAAATGAATAACTCTTGGGATTATTCAATAAATCATCTACTACATCAGAGGACGATCGCCGATCATTGCTTTCCAAATGTATGTCTCCTTACTCACAACTTCTTCAACCTTTAACTGGGTAAAACTATTTATTGACGAATACCCGGCAAAGAGCCTGTTAAGAACTGAACAAAACAAAAAAAGATCGCCTTCACTTGCAAATCCATCACGGTTTACCGCTAGATTGATTTCTCTTCCGCGCATTAAAAGGCCTCTAACTATGCGATCTTTCTCCGAGATATTAATATCTGTTATGGCATCAACACGCTTTGAATTAGCCACTACCGAACTCTTATCTGGCGTATCAGAAAAAATATAAAGCTTAGCCATTGCCCTGAGGCTATCGATATCAGCAAGTGATAAATAGTTAATATATAAATGAGAAAGTAATCGCCAAAGTACGTCTCTACCTAAAGGAGGTTGCACAGGTGCCGTAGGTTGGCGAATGTTTTCGAAAGTTGCTAGCTCTGGCGATGTCGCAGTTGCTTTGCAAATATCGCCATATCGTAATTTCGTAGGTAGATTAGAATTAGAACAAGTAAGCGCTATCGAAAGCGTTTCTCTTTTAATGTTCTCATTAGTCGAAGAATAGGCTATCGACAAAAAGATATCGACAAGGTTATGTATTGACGATCTTCGATAATGAACATTATAAATCGGACTATTGGTTACCTGCAGGTTAAACATGTGAAATGGCATATACTCTCGGCCATCCACAGAACCTTGCGCAAACCCCACTACTTTATCAACAGAATAAACTTGAAAATTATCACTATTCTTATTTGAGGGAATAATTCGATATTCTGGTTTTTTATGGTTAAGTATTATGGGATCTGCTTCATGTGCAAATAAATTAATTGCAGGTGCAGCAAAAAGACAAATATCTTTTTCTGAAAATTTTAAAGATGTCGATGAAAGTTCATCAAATTCAAAAATAAATGAAAAATTATCACTAGTGCCTCTTTGAGTCCAACGCTCTAAACCTGTGATATCAAAAAAAAGAAATTTTTCTGGGAGAATAAAATATTCCTGTAAAATTCGATAGCCAGGTAGCGATTGAGATGGATATGGCAATAAACTCTCATCATCTGCATACCCCACCTCTCGTATACAATCCGAGCCAAGCATAGTGACAATTCCCGACTCACTTGCAACGGCAACTGAACGGGTCTTTTTCATTAGAATATGATATCTATCCGCTGCTTGCCCAACTGAACCAACTAAATGAAATCTTAGCGACGAAATATCCCAATCTTTAAGCTGGATACCCTTTAATTGCATATCAATTTTTAATGTTGCGGTATTACCTACATGTTGCGTATATGTCACAGCAGAAATGACAAGTGGGTATAAATCGACATCATATGTTGTAGTAAAAGTACACGGCGTATCTTCGATAGGAATAGAGTTAATCTGAGTTCCTGCTGGTATTTTAAAGTGCTCCAACAGACTTAATTTAGGGGTAAATTTAATAATTGTTGAAGAAGGAATGGGCCGCAAATAATGGGGAAAAATAAGTTGCATAAGGCCATGAACTACCTCAGGAAACTCATCTTCAAGTTTTTGATCGATTAAACCAGATAAAAACGCTGTTCCTTCAAGCAAACGCTCCACATCAGGATCTGTTCCCGGACCGGATAGCATTGACCCTAAAGCAGGATGAGACTGTGCAAACTCTGATGCCAGCTCCCGTAAATGCGTTAATGCTCTTTGATAGTAAATATCGATCATATATGACTAATTCTCTAAAACAGAAATTTTCCCATCAGGGTCAAGTAATGTCTCAAAAATAACGGGAAATGCACTTTTTTCCAGCATAAGCTCCGCTCGTAACTTAAACTGTAACGCCAAAATATTTGTCTCATCGGGAATATACTCAACATGAACATTCTGCAACCGAGGTTCATATTTTGTAATTACTTCAGTCATCGCGATCTCAATATCGCGAACAGCTTCCAACCCTTCCGAACCAACCATGTCACCAAAATCTGGCACACCGAAATCAGGTGCTATTTCGGCATTTCCCTGTTTTGTATTCAAAACCATTCTCAGATAATTAAGAACTGAGTTCACAACGAGGCCTGAATCACCTGCAACTCGATTATCGGGATGTTCTTCATTAAAACGTAAACGCTCTAATAATCGCTGTCTGATCACAATAAACTCCATGAGTATACAGGCAATCAATGGATTCTCTGTTTATTAAAAACTATTGTTCTTGCCAAGAATCTGCGTATTCAATATTCCCGTGAGCAAATGTCCACGTTATTTTAGAATATGTGAAACTAATCTCTTCCATATCTTTAAATGGTTTATTAGATTCATCAAATGTTAATGGTTTATAATGATGAGAACGGACAATGATGGCTTCTTCAAGCTTCACAGTATAATATTTAGATTCTTCACCCGTAGGTGTAATATGATAATAATCAAGTTCAACTGTTAACTGTTCGCCTTTACAACAAGCCTGTTGTAATTTAGGACTAGATTTATCTATATGCTTGGTAATAGTTAAAGGATTATGAATACGCTGTCCAGTTGGCAATCCAGTATGAACATCTTTTGGAATTTCAACCGAATGATCAACAGCATAAACAAGAATTCTTTCTTTTTTCTCACCACCCTGGTTACAGTCTCCTTTTATATCACCTTGACTTTTACCTGTTACTTTTAAATAAGAAGTTAATGGCATTGTAATTACCCCTTTTATTGATATTGTTATTTAACATGCAATAAAGTTAAGTAAAACCTTTATCACTCCGAGTGAATGACTAACTACTCTTTATCAAGTTTACCGACTAATGAAAGGGTGAACGCTGACCCCATATATTTAAAATGAGGACGAGCTTTCAACACGACTTGATACCAACCAGGATCGCCTTCAACATCATGAACATCTATACTAGCCATGCGTAATGGTCGACGACTACGAACACCTGGAGCAGGGTTATCCATTTCCGTAACATACTGAGAAATCCAAGTATTAAGCTCTCGCTCTAAGTCTGCACGTTCCTTCCAAGTTCCAATATTTTCACGTTGAATTACCTTAATATAATGAGCTAACCGATCCATAATCATCATATATGGCAATTGGGTAGATAATTTATAATTTAACTGTGCTTCTTTTCCTTCTTTAGTATTTGGAAAAGTTTTAGCTTTCTGAACAGAATTAGCAGAGAAGAAAGCAGCATTATCGCTTCCTTTGCGCATTGTTAATCCAATAAATCCTGCTTCAGATAATTCAAATTCTCGACGTTCACTGACTAAAACTTGAGTCGATATTTTTGTCTGCATTGCTCCCATAGCTTCATATTGATATAAAGGGAGATCATCAACTGCACCACCGCCTTGAGGGCCGATAATATTGGCACACCAACGATATTTAGCAAACGAATCTGTTAGTTTCGAAGCAAATGCAAATGCTGTATTACCCCAACAAAAATCTTCATCACCATCAGAAACGGTCTCTTTATAATTGAAGTTTTTTATAGGCAACGTGTCTTCGCCATATGGTAAACGCAATAAAAACTTGGGAAGCGTTAAACCTACATTTCTAGAATCTTCAGATTCTCTAAAAGAGTTCCATTTCGCATATTGAGGCATTTCAAAAATAGATTGCAGATCTTTTAAATTAGGCAGCTCACTCCACTTCTCAAGACCAAAGAACTCTGGACCCGCAGCTGCAATAAATGGAGCATGTGACATAGTAGCAACGGAACCAACATATTGCAGGAGCTTAATATCTTGAGGACCCGGATTAAAATCATAATTAGCAATCATGGCACCAAAAGGCTTGCCACCAAACTGCCCATATTCCGCAGTGTAAGCTTGCTTATACAAACCTGATTTAGTGACCTCTGGAGCATCTTCAAAATCGTCGAGAAGATCATCTTTAGACACATTCATCATTTCAATACGAATGTTTTCTCTAAAATCGGTTCTATCCACTAAAAATCTCAATGACCGCCAAGTTGATTCCAACTTTTTAAAATTAGAATCATGAATAATCGAATCCATTTGAATAGATAACTTATCGTCAATCTGAGCTATCATGTCATCAACTAAGCCACCAGAAACCTTTGAAGTTTCCATACCTGGCTTAACTATATTTTCCAAAAAAGCCTGCAAACCAGCTTTAGTAACAGAATACGCCTCATCACTAGGTTTAAGTTTTGTGGCCTCTACAATGTCATCAAGTAGAGAACTTTCACTAGCAGTTTCTGTTGCTTCTTGTTTTTGCGAAGCTAGTCGTTCATCAGCCATGCCTACTCTCCTTCTTCAATTCCAAGTTCTTTGAGCAGCTTAGCCCGAACGCCTTGATCCTGAACTAATTCCTGTACTTTACGTCTAAATTCAGGAACATTTGATAAAGGACTTCTAAGAGCCTTTAATGCTTCTCGAAGTTCCATAAGCTTTTTCAATTCAGGGACTTGTTCAACAATTCTATCTGGATCAAAATCCTTCAAACTTTTTAGCTTTAAGTTAACAGCTAGTTGGGCATCTTCTTCATCAACTAAGTGATTAGAAACATTGAAATTTAGTTCTAAATTTTGAGCTCCAAGAACTTCATCAAAATTATCTTTATCAATATTAATAGGCGTTCTATCTTCAACCATTCGCTCATCTGCTTTTTGTGTAAAATCACTCATCACCAGAAGCTTTAAAGGCAATTCGACTTCTTCTTGGGCACCACCAGTTTCTGGTTTATAAACTATATTGACCCTTTCTTTTGGGGCTATCGTTCCCTCTTTTGCCATCTCAGTCTCCTAATTTTTATTGTGCATTTAAATAGAATTACTTATTGATTGATCATTAATGCTGCCGCTGCATCTATACTGCTTATTTGTAGTAAGGTATTTTCAGCAGCCTCTAGCGATTTATCACTACCTTCTGAAATAAATACTTCGTGAATAACTTTATATCCACTTAATGCTAATTCTGGATCCCAAAGCTCCAACTTCAGTTTTTCAATAACATCTTGTATCTTTTCAACATGAAACAATGCCAAATTATTTTTTCCCATTGAGACAAGAAGTTGAATAAGCGATAGACGTAATTGAAATTTATCTTTCCCAGAACAAGTTTCATTTATCGTAGATTGGATAAATTTTATAGCCTCAATTTTTTTCCCTTCAGAAACTATTTGAGAAAATTTCGACAACGATTTTTGAATGATTGAGTTAGAAGTATTTACAATAGGGACTGAAGATGACTTAGGTTTATCAAAACCTCTTATCCAAGATTTAGTTGCATCATCAGCAAATGGTGTTCCATCAGAAAATAGCATTTGAACAATGGAAGGCATCCGATTAACTAATATTGAAGTTTCCATTTTTATACTTAATTTTGCTTCAGTTGCAATCGTTCCTATTCCCTCTAAGGCATCATATGCCATACGACTAAGATCTAGCCAAAAAACAAATTGATTAACTCGTGACTCGACAGCTCGAATCACTCCCAAATAATCTTTATTTTGATATAACTTTATAATACCAGCCTTTTCTTCAACCTCAGGAGGAGCAATCATTGTTTTGTTATTTTCCGCTGGAGGGGAACTAACAAGAGGCATCCATGCAACAATACGTCTTAATCGACATCCAATAGCATTAGTTGGATCAGTCTTTAAAAAATAATCATCAATATGCTCAAGAGCACTGAGCTGTTGTTTTAACTCATTTCGACATTCATCAAGTGAATCTATACTTTTAGGAGTTTCATCAGTGTTAGAAACAATCAATGTGTCATTTTCTTTAGACGCATCATTCCCAGTTTTAGATAATTCACTAGTGTCAACTTTCTGTGCTATTTCGACAGATTCAGCATCTTCTACAGGAGAGATACTTTCAGTTAGTTCAATCAAATGATGAAGTGAAATAGTATTTTCAGAAATTGCACTTAAAATGTTGTCAAATTTGCAAACTTGCTCTTTTAATTGCAAAGCTAAAGAAGGCTCTATTGGTCCATTATTATAACTTGTTAAATATTTTTCAACTATATCTAACCACCAACTAAGAGAGTTAAATCTTGCTCTCAATCTCTTAACTGGTGGGAATAAACCATCCCAATATTGCTCGACCATATCAGTAATAATAATACAAGATACTAGTAGTCCTTTCATACCATACAAGTGGACTAGAGCCACACCTAAATAACACGCAACTTTTAGATCTTTAGATTTCTGAGAAAGAATTATATGAGCTAATGAAACTACATTATCCCAACTAATGTTGCCACCAGCAGCATTAGCCATTTTGTCAATTTCTGCTTGTAAGGCATCATATTCAGGCTCATATCGAGCATCAGTGCCAACTGTACTAGTTGCACTAATCGGAGTTTTTCCAACCTGCTGCAATTGTTCGAAATCATCCATTAAAAATACCTTATATTAAATATTACTAATATTCTATATTTAGACTTGGTAGACCATCATATTGACAACTGATAAGTAAAATACCAAATAGAGATATATAAAAATGACGATATCAAATATGAGATGTCATTCCTCATACTATATTTGAAAAAAATTATTATCAATAAATCAATTTATTTCAAAAATAATGAAATATATAAATAATCTTCAGTAAGAACAACACCATATAATAAAAATCAAGAAATTTATAACAATTATCAATATAAAAATTATTTATATAGATATAATTTATATAGACATATTCGTTATTATTTAACATTTGGCAAGTATTAATAAGTTTGAAATTAATTCTTTTTTATAAAAAAGAATTAAAACTAATTATCTAAAACAATATATATAACCACATAAAATATATGGTTTATTAATTTTTTATGACAATTTTATATATGGAAATATTATAAAAAATATAAATATGTTAATATTTTTTATATACATATTCGTTATGAAATTGACAATATCAAGAGAATAATTTCAGTTAATAAAATGTCGATCTAAGTCACATAAAAAAATTTTTTTATAAATGGATAAAACCAAAACTAATATTTAGTCCCAATTTAAATACAAAAAGTTGCATTTTGCATTTAAATACACATGTAGCTTACAAAATAAAAAATATTTTTACAGACTGAAATGTTCTATCATTCGATGAATATATCTAAATTCAATACCCAATATTGTTCATCTAAATGTCATCATTGATTGTCCATAATCATTGCATACTGACCAAAATCAGTCTGGAATAGGACATGCTGACATGAAGCAAACACTTTTCTTAACTCTCATGCTGCTTATGAGTTTTTCTAGTTTTTGCGCTACATATCAGAGCGAGACGTTTGAGCGCCAATGGGCTATCTGCCAATATCAAATTTCTTCAAATACCGCTCAGATTAAATGTTACGAGCATCTAATCCGCCAAATAAAGCAATTACAAACTCAGCATCAAGATGACCTAACACTTAAAACGTTACTTGCCATTAATTTAGCCTCTCTGGCTGGCGTCGATGACGCGCCAAGCCCCTTAAAATTGATTCGAGAAGCAAAAGACATCCTACAAGAGGTCATAAACAAAGATCCCAGTACCTTGCATAGTGCAGCCTATGTCATTTTAGGAGCCCTTTATTATCGCGCACCAGGTTGGCCAATTAGTTTTGGAGACAATGATAAAGCTGAAAAATATCTAAAAAAAGCTATCGCTATTCACCCAGAAAACTTAACAACACTCTATTTTTATGCTGATTTTTTAGCCACTCGAGGCAACAAGAAAGAAGCAATTACTTATTTAAACAAAGCTCTTAAATTAGACATTTCATCGAATCGAGCGATCGCCGATGCAGGGCGAAAAGCTGATATCCAAAGGCTTCTTGATAAACTACAAAAATAGAATAGCTGCAGTTATTGTCATACATTCTAAGTGGAATAGCTTATTTAATAATCAATCACAGCATTAATGATAAAATAATTAGCAATTTTTATTGACCGCTCATATAATGACACAAAGGTTAATAGCGGTAGGTCGCTATCTATCGCTTACGAGTAGTACAAATATATCTGAGTAATAAAAATGTTTGATAAATTAAAAAATAAAGCAAAATCCCTTTCCGATAAAGTTGAACAAGATCTAAACAAAGCAAAAAATCTAGCGAATGAAAAACTAGAACAAGGTTCAAAACTTGCCAGTGAGTTAAAAAAAGATTCTCTTGAAATGAAAGAGAACCTAAGTCAGTCAGGCAAAGCTGCATTAAATGCAGCCAATGCTCAAAAAGATAAACTCAGCAAAAAAATTGATGAAAAAATTGCCAAAATGGGCGATAACAATTAACAATGATGGCAACGCGACTTAATTAGTGCTTATACAACTGCACTTTTTAGGTCGCGAGTAACGATGTTCTTCGTATTCACTTAATCAGAATTTTCCGTTATATCCTTACTTATAACCCCACAGACAAACCCTCGACCTGACTTTTTACCCATTTGAACGGATAACGCTGCAATTGAGCAAACCCTGCCATTCTGTTTGCTTTGATCTGGCTATTTAGCGGATTCGTAATTCCACACAAATACCGAGTTTGTGCGCCGATGGTTGCTTTATCAGAACACGCTGACAAAAATGGCTGTAACCAAGCGCGGATTTGCTCAGGAGTAACAGCAGGTAAATGAGGTGTCTGCAATTTTGCAACTCGCCCTTTACACACACTGCAATGGCCACAGTGCTTGGGCGCATTTTCATCAGAGAAATAATGAGCCAGTTGAAAACTTAAACATTGCGAGCTTTGCAAAAAAGCCACCATCTTATGGATACGATTAATTTCGCTTTGCTCTTTTTGCTCAAACAACAGGAATAGCTCATCAATTAAAGCTTCACGTGGAATTTGTCGATTGATGAGCTTATAAACATCTGTACTTTGCGTTGTCTGAAGTTCAATCCAGCCATTCTCGTGAAAATAATCAAGCGCTGCAACGACTCGTGCTCGAGAACTATGATAGTGTTGAAAAAGAGACTCAAAATCGAGGCTATACCAAGTTCTAGCTTGGGTCGCACTGGTTAAAATAGCTTGCACAAAGGCCCTTCTCTCGCCTTTAAACTTATCGACAATAGCATCAATGCTTTCAATTAACTTAAATCGATAGGATGCAAAATAACTGTAACTAGAGGCAATAACCCCTTTAAGTTCAAGATAAACCAATAACGTTTTAAGAGGCAGTTGGCGAATATGGCTTGCTTGAGACAAATGGTTTAATACGACCTCCCACTCATCAGCACAACGGTAAATTTCATCAATCACTTGTGCAATCGCTGACTTATCGGGCGTATCGCCATAAACAAAATTTTCGAGCACATTGAGATGTTCGGTATTTGCCAGCGTAATACATTGTGCAGGATTACCATCACGCCCCGCTCGGCCAATCTCTTGCGAGTAATTTTCCATCGATTTGGGCAAATCATAGTGGATCACTCGGCGAATATCCGCTTTATCAATGCCCATTCCAAAAGCGATAGTGGCTACAATGCAAGTTGCATCGCCTTGCATAAATTGCTGTTGAATATGTAAGCGCACATCACTTTTTAATCCAGCATGATAAGCCACCGCCGAAATACCGTTAGCGGCTAACATCTCAGCCACTAACTCGGCCGTTTTTTGCAATGTCACATAGACAATGGTCGGCGCGCTGGGCGCCTGTTGAATCAGCGTTGCTAATGCAAACTCTTTTTGCGTTTCAGCGCAGGGCATAACACTTAAGTGTAAATTAGCACGATAAAAACCCGTGATGGTGACCGCGGTTTTTGCAATTGCGAACTTATGGCACATATCCTCAATCACCGCTTGAGTTGCGGTTGCTGTTAGCAGCAAAACCTGAGGGATATTCAGCTCAGCTTTATAATGTGGCAATTTGAGATAATCGGGGCGAAAATTATGCCCCCATTCACTGATACAATGGGCCTCATCAACCACCAGCAAAGAGATTGGAATTTGTGAGATAAATTCACGAAACCGCTCATTTTTAAGTCGCTCAACCGATATCATTAATATCTTCAGCTCACCACTACGAGCTTGCTGCATCACTTTTTGTGTTTGTTCACGACTTTGTGTGGAATCAATGCTCGCCGCCGCTATCCCCTTTTCATGTAAGAATTCAAGTTGATCATTAATTAATGCTAGAAGCGGTGAAATAACCAACGTTAGATTTGGCAACAACACCGCGCTCAATTGATAACAGAGCGATTTGCCCGAGCCGGTAGGAAATATCGCAGCAGCTGATTGGCCGTTTAAAATATTGCTAATCACCTCATGCTGACCATGTCGAAGGCTTTCGAAACCAAAATATTGCTTTAATGCCTGTTCCATCATTTCTACCAAAACCTAAGGATATTTTTATACTTGACGCAATGTTACGTTATTCAATAGCGTGAAATTACGCAATTATGCTGATTGAATACAGCCAACATAACAAATTCAGTGCCTGCGTGTCTGAGCTAACACAAAAAGTGCCATAAAAAAATTTGTCAGCTAGCAGCGATTGTTATACGGTTTTCTCTCAATTTAGGAAAATCAATCACACCTTTGCCCTAACTGCTGCAATATGACAGCTCTGGCCATATTTCTAGCTCATGGACAAATTCTATGGTCATTTTCCTAGAATAATTCTGCTGATCTCATTTTCTCTGCAAGCTATTCACCAAAGCTGTATTGCGCTAAAACGAGACTAAGCATCAGATCAATCAAGCTAAGCCACATCAATAACAATAAAAAAGTAGCAAGGAGAACACAATGTCAAACCAAACCATTTATCTTCCCAACTACACGGTAGGTGAAGATGCCTACACCAAAGTTGGGGCCATGACTGCAGTTTATGGCACCAAAGCGGTGGTCATTGGCGGTAAAACAGCCATGAGTAAGGCCAAAGCAGCGCTTGAAGCCGGCATTCAACAAAGTAGTCTAACGCTGTTAGATTTTCTCTGGTATGGCGGGGATGCTACCGATGAAAATGTCGAACGGCTTAAAAATCATCCACAAGTGCAACAAGCACAGATGCTCTTTGCCGTCGGTGGCGGACGCGCTTGTGATACTGTAAAAACATTAGGTTCATTAATCAATAAACCTGTTTTTACCTTTCCAACCTTGGCATCCAACTGCGCCGCTTGTACATCACTAAGCGTCATGTATAACAGTGATGGCTCGTTTAAAGAGTATTTCTACGAAGATCATCCACCGCTGCACACCTTTATTAATACGCAAATAATTGCCGAATCTCCTGCTCAAATGTTTTGGGCTGGCATTGGTGATGCGCTGAGCAAAGAGTATGAAGTCGAATATTGCTGCAGAGAGAAAAAACTTTCTCATCTGCCACTATTAGGTTTAGGGATTGCTAAAACCTGCACTGATCCACTACTTAAACATGGCCAAAAAGCATTGGAAGACTGCCGTAATAATCGGGTTTCAGCAGAGCTTGAAGAGGTTGTTTTAGATATTGTGATGCTTACCGGGATTGTCTCAAACTGCGCGGTCCACATCAGTTCACAAATCCCTGAGCAAGATCAGTATTACTACAATAGCTCACTGGCACACTGCGTTTATTATGGCTGTTCATTGATTCCTGCTTGCGAGTCTCACCTGCACGGTGAAATCGTCGCTTTTGGGGTTTTATGTCTGTTGAAATATGACCAAAACGATGCCGAATTTGATCGCATTTTAGCCTTTAATAAAGCACTTGGACTACCAACCACCATGGCTGAAATTGGCTTAAGCAGAGATGACTTAGCAACTGTCGCCAACGTTGCAGAGTCTGTTATCGAGTGGCAGTCCGCACCTGGCACACCGAGCAAAGAAAAATTTATCGAAGCGATTTTAGAAACCGATCGCATTGGCCAAACCGGTCAATAAAACCGCTAAAGCAGCACCTTTGTGCTGCTTTAGCTTGCCAAATGAAAACGATTTTAAGCTATTGCGGCACTAATCGCTTGGTCGATAATTTGCAGCGCCTTATCAATTTCCTGCTCACTTACGGTAAGCGGTGGCCCGATTCGAAAGACAGAGCCCATTTTAGGAACTCTCACCACATTCATGCTTAGGCCACGAATCAGTGCCTCATAAGCAATTTTATCGCCTAACTCTATCGCTGGCTGTTTAGTTTGCTTATCGGTCACGATTTCTAACCCCAGCAATAACCCTCGCCCACGAACATCACCAATACAAGCAAATTTTTCCTTTAATGCTTCAAGCCCTTGTTTAAGATGAGCCCCAGCAATTTTTGCATTCTCAATGAGAGATTCTTCTTCAAGGATATCTAAAACACTCACGCCAACAGCCGCTGGCAGCGGATCCGAAACATGCGTGGTTAAAAAGATAAACCCCTGCTCATAAGCTTTTTGCTCTATTTCTTTGCTGGTTAACACAGCGGCTAATGGCAACCCTGCGCCTAGTGTTTTAGACAAGGTTAAAATATCCGGCACTATGCCATCACGCTGAAAAGCGAATAGGTCGCCAGTGCGCCCCATGCCGGTTTGCGCTTCATCGAGAATTAATAACATCTCGCGCTCTTGGCATTTTTTCTTTAACGCTTTTAAATACCCCAATGGCAATTCAATGACACCACCGGATGACAAAATCGGCTCGGCAATAAATGCGGCTAGGCTTCCGGTTGATTGGCTATCAATTAGCTCAAAGGCGTAATCCAACTCACGTTGCCAATCTAACGTGCCATCACTGTGGGTAAACGTGGGTCGATAGGTATTAGGCACAGGGATAGCAAAAGAGCCGACATTGGCAGGACCACATCCTCTGCGCGCGGAACAATAAGTAGCTGATGATGCAGCGCCCGTCATCCCGTGCCAGCTTTTAGAAAATGCGACGATTTCGTGTTTGCCCGTAACACATTTGGCAATACGAATCGCAGCTTCGTTAGATTCACCGCCCGTTGATAATAACAAGACTTTTTCAAGCCCTGGCACAAAAGAGCCTAAGCGCCGAGACAACTCAATCACTGGACGAGATAGAAATCCACTAAAGGTATGATCTAACTGTCCAATCTGATTACGAATCGTTGCCACAATTTTAGGATGGGAGTGACCAAAAACAGCACTCATCTGCCCAGATGTAAAATCCAGAATGGGATTATCGTCACTATCATAAACATAGCTGCCTTGAGCATGGTCAATCAGACAGTGTTCAAATTTTGGCCCATAACGCATCACATGGTTTTCAGCGCTGGACCACAACTCTTGGTCATCCACTTTCATCATTATTCCCTCAATTACCAACGGATAATAATGAGATTACACAGCGCTTCTCATAAAGTATAATTAATAACTTGTGATTCTAAATTCAATAAATTTGATATCTATGCTATCACTCGATATACCACTACTGCGTAGTTTTGTTGCTGTTGCGCGTAACCACTCCATTAAAACCGCGGCGAATGTGATTGGTCGAACCCAGTCAGCACTGAGCATGCAGATTAAGCGATTAGAAGATGTTGTTGGGCAAAGCCTCATTCATCGAGAACGCTATGGCGTAGAACTAACCGCAGCCGGTGAGCGCTTACTAGTTCATGCGCTAAATATTTTAGAGCAGCATGACCGAGCGCTTAGCGATATTACTGGCAATGGCCTGCATGGGCTGGTTAGTATTGGGTGCCCAGAAGAATACCTCAGCGCTTATTTTCCAAAGCTACTTAGAGAATTTAATCTTAAAAACCCGCAGGTCGAGGTTGAAATTGTGTCAGCACCGACAACTGAGTTGCGTGGTTTGCTCCGCCAAAACAGAGTGGATCTTGCTCTTATTTCACTGCCTGACGGTAGCGATTCGACAACATTAATTAAAACCGAACAGTTTGTCTGGGTTGCCAACCATCCAACGCCATCGCCTTTAAAGCGAGAACTATTGCCGCTGGCATTATCGGCCCCCAATACATTGGAACATCGCGCTGCTCGCGAGGTGATAGAAAAACACCAAATCAACTATCGAATCGCCTTTGCCAGCAATAGTTTTGCCGCACTATTAGCAATGACTCGTTCAGGACAAGCCATTAGTGTAATGACGCAATCAGCGATTCCCGATGATCTGCATATTTTGACAACTCAGTTACCAAAACTGCCGCAAATTGGCGTGCATTTAAGCTATGCTTCAGCCAAACCATCGCAGCTGGTTAAAACCTGCGGAGAGTTTATTAGAACTTATCTGAGTTCATCCCCAAACCCAACGTAATTGGGGACAAAGGCAATAAATCAAAGGCTGATTTACAAACCATTGGTAAACTGCTGATGAGTCGTTGGCTCAATCTCTTTTGCTAGAGCGCCTCGAGCACTATCGCGGGTACTTTTTTCGCAAAACGCCACGAACTGGCGAGCAATTTCGTGCTTATCTACGCCAAACTGGGTTTGCGTCTGAATTGCTCTTAAGTCAATAAATAGGTCCGAATAGAGATTTTCAACCTCATCAAACAGCTCTAAATTCAGATAATGATACGGATGATAAAGGCTGTTGTGCTCACCTAATTGTTTATCAATGATATACGCCTGAGTATTCAAGTTTATAATTTCAGCGTGTTTTTCACACCGAGGCAGACAACTTCGTGTAACCTGCTTTTTACGACAACCGACAGTTTGCTGAAATAAACACTGCCGAGAAGTCAGTAAATTCAATGGATGAAACAGATGAAAGCACAATCGGAACTCATTGGGCGCGGCAATTGTTTTCATCTGCCGCGCTGATATTTCACCAGAAATAAATCCGCCACAGCAACCATATTCCTGCTTGAGACAAATCAGCGCATAGGCGTTGCTCAAATTAAGTTGTGGCCCTGCTATCCAATCAATGCCTAATGTCTTGGCTAACATGCCAACCCCGGCGTTGTCACTGACAATTAGAGCTGGATGCACTTTAGTTAAAAAACGTTTGGCCGCACTATAATCTTGCGCCATTAATACCGCAGGAAACCATGGAATAAGCCAAACATGCGAAGTAAATAGCTCAATGAGCGCCTCGACGCTAGATTGCAATGCGCTTGGTAGCTGATAATACAAAGCTGCATCAATATCAGCATAAGTCTCAATTTCTTCAGGCTTTGAAATTAATATATTAAGCTTCGGTGATGCTATCTCTTTTGTATAATCTCGTTTGATAACGGGCACTCGAATATCGGCGGTTTTATATCGACTAGGTTCACTCTCATATTGACGCTGTTCAAGTTCTTGAATACGCATTTTCATAGTCTGAATAATCTGGGTATTCTCATCATAAACTTGGCGTTTAATGAGCTGCTTTTCATCTAAAGTTATGGCATCAGCTTGCTTGGCAAAATGCACAGGCGCGTGATTTCGCGGATCATCAATATACATCTGCCTCGATATTTCGCCATCTAGATAGCCTGCTGAAAAGTCGCGATTAAACACCTGATATAAAGGCGTTAAATCGTGGTTTAAGGGCTCATTTGCTTCAAAACTATCAATCTGCTCTCGCCACTTTTGCACCACCGTATAAACATAGTGAGACTGCTTCATTCGCCCTTCAACTTTAAGCGAATAAACGCCCGCTTTAGCAAGCTCGGCAAACTTATCAAATACGCTGATATCTTTAAGATTAAGTGGAAAATTTGCGCCAGCTTCGGTCATTTGATATGGATCACGACAAGGCTGACTGCAGCGACCTCGATTGCCTGATGCACCATTGCGCTCGGAACTGATGTAACACAATCCCGAAAAACCAATGCAATGCGAGCCATGAATAAATACTTCAGTCAGTACCTTTCGTTGTTTAGCGTATTGGCTAAGCTCACGAATCTGCGCTAAATCCAGCTCTCGCGATAAGTTCACTCGGCTTACCCCAAGATTGGCAAGAAACTCAATTTGCCCTTCATTGTGAGTATTAAGCTGTGTTGAAGCATGTACATCTAACATTGGGAAATAATGTTTTAGGATATATCCAAGCCCTAAGTCTTGAATAATAATGCCGTCAATATTGGTATGAACCAGTTTATTGAGCAGGCGAACCACAGCTCGAATTTCACTTTCCAGCAGAATGATATTAAGAGTTAAAAAAATCTTACAATCATAATGATGAGCCATCGTTGTGATGACTTTTAGCTCATCTAACGAAAGATTAGACGCTCGGCTTCGAGCATTAAAGCGCTCTAAACCACAATAGATTGCATCGGCACCGGCTACAATTGCAGCTTTAATTGACTCTAAATCACCACCTGGAGCAAGCAACTCAAACTGACTACGACTCACAAAATATACCTTAACAGCTCAACTAAGTGGGCCATTTTACGCAAGTTTCATAAGCATTCGCTGATCTATGATAAACACCAACAAGATGCAGGATAAGACATAACCCCACAACAGAAACAAGAAATGTTATATCACTCTAAAAAGCCATAATAAGTAAGCGCTAATATAATTAGAAACTGCTAGTCGTTGGCGGTTAGCTCAGAGCAATCGGCACTAGCGAATGGATTCAATTAATTTTTGATGTATTTTCAATCAATGAACAAAGTCATACTTATTGAGTTGTTAACTGATATAGAAGTCAGCTTGAAACATTTTGCGCCTTATTCATCAAAAATTGCAAAAATCCATAACTTAGTTATTAACCTTAAAAAGGAAAATTTAGCAGTTTTCAATGCAAGTAACTTCGGCGCATTTGATGACGTAACCGAATTACTGGGTGTATTAAAATCAGAGCTTATTTTTGCTCAAGCAGGAAATAAAGATGAGTTAATGCAGCGAATTGACAAACTGGTGAAACCATAAATTATGACAGCTCAAACTCCAGAGAAAATTATCATTAATGGCCGTGAACAATCACTTTACAGCCAGCCCATTATTCCCTCAAATTGCGAAGCAATTGATGACTTAGAGGAAATATTAGGCGATCCTCGAGCTATCTTCGATGCTGAATATAAAAAGCAATTTAATATTACTGATGAACTGTATACAAAATTACATAGTGTTGAGAGCACTTGTTGCTGGCGCCAATATATAGGAACTTGGCAAATTACCAATAGTAGGTTGTACTTAGTTAAAGTCGAAGGAAAGTTTCTTATTAAGCAATCAGCACCGCTATTTGCCGACTGGTTCAGTGGTGACCTCTTAGTCGCTGATGAACATTGCCGCGCTTATTTTAACGAGTCCGAAGGTTGGATTTGTTCATCTCACAAATGTATTCATGTGAAAAATGGCATTATCACCACAACTGATATCAGAAAGAACCCAGAATTTAATCGAGATTAACTAAATAATCTCAAAGGTTCACTCACCAGATTTTTATTCAGTGATAAGAGGTGCCAGACAAATGGTGCAACATCCATGTTGCAACTGTCATTCTTAAATACACTTAAGAAGCTTTAATCGCTTATTTAAGTGAATTTAATACTCTATTTAAATGCGCTTTATATCTCTCAAAATCCTGTTCAACCTGTGGATTTTTAATGACGTCATTACACATAAATGTTTCAAGTGGTACCATCCCTAAAAATTGATGCGCTTTATGCGTTGCTATGTATACGCCATCGACCCCAACACCGCCAAAAAATTGAGACGGGTCGTTAAACGCCTCTTCTGGCGCATTCCAAGTCACTGAAAGCATGTATTTCTTCCCATGCAGCAGACCACCAGAACCATATTTTTTTTCAGCATCTTTTCGGCTTCGACCATCACTTTGGTACAAGCGCCCGTGCCCGATGGTAAAAATGTCATCAATGTATTTTTTAACAATCCACGGAGGCCCCATCCACCAGCCAGGCATCTGTTGGATAACAACATCAGCCCACAGCCATTTGGCAATCTCTTGCTCAATGTCATAACCATTATCTATCTGTGTGACCTGAACCTCATGATTTGAGCTTTCTAAATAATCCTGAGCACAATCTGTCAACGATTGATTCAGTTGACCTTTGGAATGAGCAAATGCCTTTGCACCATTTAAAATTAATATGTTCGACATTATTAACCTACTTAAATTAAAAATTACGCTACGTCTAATCATGAGTCATCGTCAATTTCCACCTTATGGGAGTACGGATGCCCCGTGAAATAACGTAATGCATCTACATGCAGATTGTTAAATCAGGTAAATGGGTGACCCACCTTTAGACGATTAACGTAAGCGCTTCGTGAATTGGGAATCAATGTACGAATCAGAGTGATTGATGTAAAGTTAACAATATACAATTGTAAATTGACTTAAAATCAACAATGAAAGCCACTTTAGATGAAATGGAAACCTTTATCACGGTTGTCGATACAGGCTCGATACGCACCGCAGCAGAAACACTTTCCATTACCCCTTCAGCTGTGAGCAGAACGATTTCCCGTTTAGAAACAAAGCTTGAAACCACGCTATTAAATCGAACCACACGCAAGTTAGATGCCACCAGCGAAGGCATTACTTACCTAAATAAAGTGCGTCAGATCCTAGAAGATGTCGAGTCAGCAGAGTTGCAATTACAGCAGCAAAAACAAACCCCTGCGGGAATTCTCAGAATCAACGCCGCAACACCTTTTTTGCTCCATGTCATCACGCCATGTATTGCGAGCTATCAAGAACGTTATCCTGAAGTAGAAATCGAGCTCTCTTCAAATGAAGAAAATATTGACCTTGTCGGTAAGAAAGTAGATATAGCCTTTCGTATCGGTCAGCTCAAGAACTCAACGTTAAGAGCAACCTTTCTAGGCAACAGTCGAATCCGAGTGGTGGCAAGTCCGAGTTATCTTAAAAAAGCCGGAACTCCGAAAACGATTAAAGAGCTCTTAAGGCATAAATTACTGGGATTTAGTAAGCCTGAAGTATTAAAAGACTGGCCGCTACTAGATGAACATGACAAGCTTTTAAAAGTTAATAGCAATCTTCGAGCGGATAATGGTGAAACGATTAGAAGCTTGGCATTAAATGGCGCCGGGATTGCCTGCTTATCTGATTTTCTGACATACGAAGATCGCAAGGCCAGTCGTTTAATCGAACTGTTTAAAACATCATCCTTAGCCATGCAGCAGCCTATCCATGCTGTTTACTACAAAAATACCTCAACGTCTGCTCGCATCACGTCCTTCATCAATTTTATTAAGTCCCAACTTAAAACCAAAAACTCAGAGTTTTTATAACCAACAGGCTTATGTTTATGTCATCGGATTAATAAGTTATTAGGCCATTAAACCAATAGTTGGTTTACGAAGCCCAATAAAAAAGCCTGCCATTATTGGCAGGCTTAACTATTTGTCTTAAATAGGGTTAATGGAATACTTGCACAATATGGCCAAGCAAAATACCAACCACACCAAAGTCAGAATCGCTGAAGGTTGTATTCGAATAACCAAGGCTGCCAAGAACTGGTAATAAGAATACTGGCAAGAAGGTAATCAATAATCCTTCACAAAATGAGCCGATAATCGCTCCGCGACGTCCGCCCATTGCATTACCAAAAACCCCTGCAGTTGCGCCAATAAAGAAGTGCGGCACAACACCAGGAATGATAACGGTAATATGAGCAACATAGCAGATAAACATACCCACTAATCCAGCGATAAAACTGGTGATAAAACCGATGAGTACAGCGTTTGGTGCATAAGGGAATACGATTGGGCAATCCAATGCTGGTTTCGAATTAGGCACCAGTTTATCGGAGATCCCTTTAAATGCAGGAACGATCTCGGAGATCAACATGCGAACCCCTTGTAGAATGATATAAACCCCTGCTGCAAAGGTAATCGCTTGAATGAGCGCAAATACAATCCAGTATTGTCCGCCACTAACTCCGTTCACAAAATCTTTGCCTGCAAAAGCACAAGATACTAAAAAGATCACCGCCATCGTGCACGAAATAGCAACCGGGGTATCACGTAAAAACATCAGTGATTTTGGCACCTCAATATCTTCGGTCGATTTAGATTTGTTGCCAACTCGTTTAGCGATAAAACCTGATAGAACATATGAGAACGTTGAAAAATGCCCTAAGGCAATATCATCCGAACCGGTAATTTCCCGCATATAAGGCTGCGCCAAAGCTGGCATTAGCACCATAATAATGCCCAAAACGACAGCACCCAGAGCAATCAGAGCAACACCGCTCATACCGGCAGCAGTTAAAATTGCAGCAATCATCACCGCCATATATAAGATGTGATGTCCGGTCAGGAAAATATATTTCCAAGGAGTAAACCGCGCAATAACAATATTGACGATCATCCCAAAGAACATAATTAACGCCATTTCCTTACCGAAAGATTTCTGCGCAATGGCAACAATCGCTTCGTTAGTTGGAACAACGCCATGAATCCCAAAAGCAAATTGGAAGATTTTTGAAAAGTCCCCCAATGAAGCAATAACGATCCCAGCGCCAGCGCTAATGATCAAAAACCCCATGGTGGTTTTAATGGAACCCTTGATACATTCATCGACTGATTTTTTCTGCACTAATAGACCAATCAGTGCAATTAAACCAACTAATACTGCGGGAACTGACAGAATGTCATAAATAATAAAGTGAAAAAATGAACCCATAACCCTGCCCTCCTATGAATTAAGTTGGTCGATGGCAGCAAGGATTTTCTCCTTCATCGCCCCTTGATTCACCGCATTATCAAGCGAAACAACTAATCCGGAATCAGTTGAAAACTGGCTGGTAATATCTTTAGTTCCAATAAAGATATCAGAACGAGTTCCATGCACAGATGATAAATCAACGTGATCAATTTCATATTGAATGTTCTCAGCATCCAATATTTTTTTAATCATCATTTCCATCATCAAACTGCTACCTAATCCATTTCCACAAACAACTGTAATTTTCATGACGGTTCTCTCTTTCAGTATTTTTTTATAATTGAATAAACTTCATTCACGTCTTTGCATTTAATTAACTTACTTATATCTTCTTCGTTTAGAAAAAGTTCTGAGACACTAGCAATAATATCGATATGCGAATTTTTATCTGTCGCAGCTAATGTGACAATTAAATAAACGGGGTCATTATCTTCTGAGCCAAAACAAACACCATCTCTGACAATGGTCATTGCCAGCGATAATTGATTAACGCCATCTTCAGGGCGTGCATGTAATAATGCTATTTTTGGCCCAAGCACATAATAAGGTCCAATTTCGTGATGCATTTTAAAAATAGCTTGCTTGTAGGATTCATTAATACAGCCATCATCCAACAACGGCTGTAAAGATATGTTGACAGCGTCTTGCCAGTCAGTCACGGAATCAATTAAAACAATTCTTGATTTAGGTAAAATAGAGGTCAGCATAGGGTGCCCTTAATAACGTCTTTTTAACATTATTAGCGGCAATCGACACATTTATTGTGATTAAAATCACTTAAATGAAAAGGTTTATGTTATCTATAACATAGATTGGCTAGTTTATATCAGATATGTGATATACATATCATATTCACTCAAGAGATGAGATGACTTGTGGAAGATAAAAAAGTGAATCGCAAGAAAAGCGTCACTCTGGCAGATATTGCTAAAGTGGTAGGAGTGGGCAGTATGACCGTCTCAAGGGCCTTTCGCACGCCAGAAAAGGTCTCCGACGCACTGCGTGAGCAAATCGAGAAAGTCGCTTTAGAGTTGGGCTATCAAATTCCGATTCATAGTCAATCCGTCCGCCAAAGCGGCCTTATGTTGATTTATGCCTCGGATTATCTGGCCTATAGTGAATTATTCTTAACTCTTAAAAAATTACTCGCCGCAGCCGCAATTGATTTTATCATCGATACCTCCATTACCAATGCTAATGAAGAATATAATAAATTACAGACACTTGCCTTACTCAAACCAGAATTTGTAATTTTATCATCGGCTCCACATAACGGTGAAACTGTCACGCTGTTAAAAAACCTAAATATTCCAGTTATCGAAATACTCTCGCAAACCCCAGTTCCTATCGATATCAATATTGGGATTTCTCAGCAAAAAGCGATTTATGAGCTTACGTGTAAACACATAAACAAAGGGTACTCACAAATCTGTTTTATCTGTGAGAACCACGAAAATTGGAAAAGTAAGCAACAAATTATTGGCTGGCAGCGCGCCATGATTAACTATGGGTTGAACCCAGACAAAACCTTGAGTCTGACCGAAGATTTCTCCTACACCAAGGCGTCTTCATTATTGCCTGAGATCTTACTGCGCTGGCCAACGACTGAGCTGGTTTTATGCGGCAATATGAATATGGTCAATGCGTTAATTTGCGAATGCTTTCGCCGGAAAATCAAAATTCCAGAGGTACTTTCCATTGCCAGCATTGGTAGCCACGACCTTGCCCAAAGCTTGTTTCCAAGTATTAGTAGTGCTGATATTCCACTTCGAGAATTAGCCGAAACTATCTTTAAAGTGATAAAAAAATGCATTAATGGCATCGATATTGAGCAAAAAGTAATGATCAGCGAAACCGCTATTCACCTGCGTGAAAGCTCATGTTCGCCAACCAAAGAACGATTTAAACAAAATGACTGGATGTAGCGCCTAATTGGCCTGCAATAATGATTCAAACCCTATAGCGCTTAATGAATGCTCCATCAGCTCAATTACGCGGCCAGTTGTGCTTGAGGGCAACAGTTCTGAGTGGCATTTACCCGCTAAAATAAGCGATGAAATATGTTCAATTTCATATTCAAAACCACCGCCACGCTCAGTCGTTGTGATTTGATGGCTCTTGGCTTGATAAACAATATCAATCGTTTTGGGATTCCACCATTTTTCATGGATTATCGCTGAAAAATCAGGTCCTTTAATAATGGCTTGGCGCGGCATGTCAGTGCTGATAGATGCGCCAAGCAATCCCCGAATAGAACCGGAAAAATTGTATTCAACCGTCTCATCGACTCGCGCATCAGCATTACATTGAGTATGAGTGACAATAGGATTAGGAACCGCTTCTGCCACCAGAGCGCACAAATCAGCATATAACCATAAAGGATAAACGCCTACATCCAGCGTTGCTCCGCCACACAAATGTGGATCAAATATCCGGCTTTGAACATCTAATGGATTGGCATTACCAAAGCTGGCTTCGATGGAGTCAATCTTAATATGATTACGCTTTATAAACTCTTTAAATTGTCGATAAGCCGGGAATGTCACCGATTTCATCGCTTCGGCTAATATTCGCTTTTTACTGCTTGCCAAAGCGCACATTTCGTCCCAATCGGCAACAGTGGTAAACGCAGGCTTCTCAACTAAAACATGCTTACCATGGTTTAAAAACAGCTCAGCCATCGCCCGATGCTGGGGATGAATACTGGCGATATAGACCGCATCGACATCTGGGTCTTGCGCAAGTTGCTGGTATGAGCCGTAATATTTGGGACTTTGGTAGGTTTGTGCAAATTGCTTCGCTCGTGATAACTGGCGAGCAGCCACTGCCTCCAATCGAGCATTAGGAACGTGTTTGAGTAAATCTTTGACAAAACGCTGAGCAATATTACCAAGACCTGCGATAGCCCAGCGAACGTGTGTCTTAGGCATTTATCTCTCCAAAGCTATCGTTGAGCTCATCCAATCGAGCTTTTGTTAAAAAGTCTTGCCTCAATACTAAGAGATACAATCACCCTTATTGATACAAGCACTAACGATGCCGACCAATTAAGTTAAGGATCGCCCCACCAATAATTAAAATGCCACCGATGACCGTCCACAGAGTTGGAATATTGCCGAACATTGCCCAACCTAAAAATATTGCGAACACAATCTGAATATAGGAGTAAGCAGATGCTTTACTGGCTGACTCACTTTGCATGGCTTTGGTCATTCCGACCTGCCCCATCTGCGTGAAAATGCCCACCAACACCATCAGAACAATTACTTTAAACGACGGCCAAACAAACGTGTGAAGCATCAATACGCCTGATATTGGCAGAGCAATTAACGGAAAATAAAAAATAATAACAGAGCTATCTTCAACATTGCTTAAGCGCTTAACGATGACATAAGCAACTGAGCTTCCCAATGCGCCTATCAATGCAATAATGATACTGAATAACGGAACATGACCATCGATGGATGACGATAAACTTGGGCTAACCATCACCACCAGCCCAACCAAGCATAAAATAATACAAACAATCGTTGAGAAATAAAGCCGCTCACGCAGGACAAAAAAGCTGATACAGGCAATGAAGACTGGATTAATATATTGCAGGATGGTCGCCTCGGCCAACGACAGCGTCGAGACCGCATAATAACCACATAACAGTGCAATCGTGCCGATAAAACCGCGGGCTAATAACCACCCTTTGCTCGTTCCCCACACGGAAATTCCCTTTCGTTTAACATCTGCATAACTGATAACTAGCGAGACAATCGCTCGGCCAGCAACAATCTCAAATACCGGGATGCCATAGCTGTAAACCAGTTTGACAAATGCCGACATCAGAGAAAAACCTAACGCAGAAAAGAGAATAAACCGCACACTGCGAGGAATACGGTAAAACGCAGACCAAAACATAAACGACTTAAAAATCAGGTGACTGAGCACAATAGATAGCAGAGCCTACCACTGCGCCGTTAAGCCGCCAATCAAATAATCAGCCATTATTTCGATTTAAAAATATCAACCAAAAATCCGCGGCATTGCCCTATTAAATGGTAAATTTATTCACTAAAAAGGGATATTCACTGCCTTATTTCTGCCCGCATAAAACCAATAAAAGCAAGTGATTGGCTGATTAATTAAGCAACAGCTCTTTATCGATTGGGATATATCTATCAGCAGCATGACAAAGCGCCGCTGCCGTTAGATGAGCAACACCATAAACCTCAACTTGCTTGTTTCTTTTATGGCGTAAATGCTCCGCTAATATTGCAAAATCACCATCGCCAGAAACCAATACGACGACATCAGCTTGCGCGCAATATTCAAGCGCATCAATAGTGATCCCGACATCCCAATCACCTTTTGCCGAGCCATCAGAGCGCTGAATAAAAGGTTTGAGTTTTACATCAAAACCAATGGCTCGCAAAATATTCTGAAACTCTTGCTGTTTTTTATCACCGCGGTCCACTGCATATGCAATCGCTTTTACAACGTGGCGCTCATGTGTGACCTGCGCCCAGAACTTGTTGTAATTAAAGTTCTTAGCAAACGTTTGGCGCGTCGTGTAATAGACATTTTGAACATCAACCAATATTAAAATATTTTGCATAACTACTCTGCTAATCCCTTTATATTAAACGCCGCTATTGAGTGACACCCGATAGATAAGAGAGTCATAAATTTTTAAGCCGAGCCGAAAGCACAACACAACTTAAGCTAGCCTAAAACCAAATTTTTACAACACTCGCTCTGAATCAATATTACCTTGAGTGACAGCCGCTTTATACATCAAAGATGTGATGAGTTCTCTATGGCGAATCAATTAGAGCAGGCAAGACTGAGTGCTGTAATCCTAGCCATAAAATTCAGACAATAATAAAACCCAATGATTTCATTACTTATTTATTCACACCACATGAAGTGATTCAAACGGTTGTTCTGGCAAAAAGATAGCAATTTCATCGCCACTGTTTACCACCCCACCCACGAGTACAATTGCCATAACACCCGCTTTTCGACTCAATCGTCCTGACTCATCACGACTTAATACCGCGTCAAGTAAGCCATTTTGAAAGTTTTCAATTTGCGGACAAGGATTGCGCAGACCAGTTATTGCAATTTGAGCCCCACTTGGAAAGGTTAAAATCGTCCCTTTCGGTAGAGATAATAACTCAACTCCTTGCGTGGTAATATTTTCACCAAGAGCGCCTGGTTCAACAGTAAAACCACTCTTGTTGAGCTCATCGAATAACTCCTGATGAATCAAATGCACCTGCCGAAGATTAGGCTGTGTCGGGTCAGCTTTGACTCTTGAGCGATGTTGAACTGTTTTGCCTTGATGCGCATCGCCTTCAACACCTTCACCTCGAATCAGCATAATTGAAGATAAAACTGTTTTTGAAAATGAATGACTGTGACTTTTACTAACTGAGACAACTTTGGCCATACGCCTTCCTTTTGCTATCTAAGTAATAACAGTATGCAGGTAGATACCGTAACCCATTACATTAAATGACAAAACGAACCTTAATGGGTTGCTTAAAAAGATGCAATTACCTCGAGACTACTTGAGCAAATCAATTGTGCCCCTAAATGAGTTAGCCTCGTGATTTTTGGCTAACTCTAGCTTCTAAAGACTGACCAAATTTTTGTAATACTACAAAATGACTACCGCCTTATTAATGATTGCTAGTTATCGCAGTGGTGGATGGGTATCTCCAAGGGCATCCACTTAACGAGATTGTGAGTCACGATAGAGTCAACAAAAAATATGTATATATGAACAATATTATTTATCTGAGCGAGTAAATAGAGGATTTTTTGCTTTTATGTGCACACTTTGTTTCCCGTGGTATGAATAAAACCCAATAAATCAGAATGTTATGAAATTGCCTTGCGAAGATGTTGTGCACGCACACTTTATTTCGAGATGTATTTCAGTAGCATCATGTATCTATCTGATATAATAAAGATTATAGAAATTTAGGGTAAAAGTGTGCAGGCAGTTTTTGAGCGCGCACAATATAAAAATGTTAAGCCTACAAGGTGAGTATTTAGATTATGGATATCGAACAAGAAATTAAAACTTTTCTTTACGATTCGATGAAAGAAAATGACCAAAAGCACAGAGATATACAAGTAATACTATTTTTCTTTGGTTTTATGGAAGAGAGTTGGCCAACTTTAGATGCAACAGCAATAAGGTTCGAAATTGGTGAGTCAGATAAATACACCGAAAGCGCCTAAAATACCGGCTAGATTCTGTGGGGCTGGGATTGGCAATTTTAAAAAAGCAAACCCACCTCCCATGATGATCCCTACTAAAAGAGCCCAAAGATTCTCCATTCTTATCACTCCTTCTTATTGCTAATCACAGTCAGAAATTCATTTAGCTGAGTCGCCATAAATTGCTGTGCCTTTTCATCTTGTAACTTGCCATTCACGATTTTATTGGCAATAGATGCAATAGTGATTTCAGGAAGCGGAACTAACTCGCAAAGCATGGATGATAAAGTCTCGCGTAATTGATATTGAGCTCTGACGCCACCGAGTGCCCCTGTCGATTGAGAGATAAACAACACCGGTTTATGTTTCATTGCGCTTGCTCTGACAGGACGAGAAAGCCAGTCTAGTGCATTTTTTAGAACACCAGGAATACCATGGTTATATTCTGAGGTGACAATAATCACTGCATCACAATCTTCAATGAGCGCGCGCGCCTGATGAATCAATTCAGGCAAAGCATCTTGTTCTAGATCTTGGCTGTAATGAGGATATGCGCCGATGGGTAGCTGTGAACATGTCGCTCTATCACTAATCAACTCAATGACACTACTCATTACCGCTTGAGAGTTGGACTGTTTACGGATACCGCTACTAATACAAACGATCTTGATGGACTTCATTTTATTTCCTTTATCTTACTAAATACGGTTAAATGAATAAGTTGTATTTTAAGTAAAATTGATGTTTATTCTTTATTGAATCAGCCAACCTTATTCTCTAAACAGCCAATTAACCGTAGCTAGGCCATCATGTCAGACATATACGTGCCCATAGAAAAGTCCTATTTAACGCACGAATCAGGAACAGAAGTTGATTTTCACACTCATCAGCGTGGCCAGTTGACCATTGCAAAACGCGGTTCAGTGAGAATTCAAACACAACAGGGATGGTGGCTTGCCATCCCCGGAACTGCTATATGGGTCCCAGCGGGAATTCGGCACAGAGCGGCTTATACAGAAACCTCTGAATTGTTAAATCTGCGTTTTGAAGCTAGTCAATTAAAAATACCAGAACAGGTGTCATTACTGGTGGTCTCTGCTCTTTTGATGGCTTTGGCCGAACAAGCTCAGCAATTAGCATCTTCACAGACTGAACAGCTGGATTTGATTCGACAATTGCTCGGATTTCAGTTGCAGGACGCTTATTCATCCTCAAGTTTTTTTATCGCTGATGGAAAAGACAAGCGGCTTCGCGCCATAACCAAAATGCTCAAAGAGAATCCGGGTTGTTCGATGACGTTGGGACAGTTGGCATCATTTGCCAATTCCAGCCAGCGAACGATTGCCCGCCTTTTTGAGAAAGAAACTCAGATGAGTTTTACTCTTTGGCGCGAAAGACTGAGGATCATGACAGCGATTGAGCGACTTATTATTGGAGAGCCCATCACGAAAGTTGCATTCGATATGGGGTTTCAAAGTTCAAGCAGTTTCTCTACTGCGTTTCGTAAAATGATAGGGGTTCCTCCCAGTCAATATATTCGCCAATTACAAACACGCTCAATCGCAGACAATAATGATGAAACAAAACTTCATTTACTATGAATGCTAGTCTTTTAACGATATGAAATCTATATAAAAACCAGATTCCACCATTTTTTGAACTATGAGTTTCGATTTCTATATGCTAAAAAATTTTAAGAATTACTTGAATAGGAAACAAATATTTCCTATTATAATTTAAACACAAATCGGGAACATTGTTGATGACTGCATCACCAGGAAGGCCAAGAACGTTTGATACTGATGTTGCATTGTCGGACGCGATCAAAGTTTTTAGTGCCAAAGGTTATAATGGGACATCCATCAAAGACTTGAGTGAGTCACTCAATTTGACAGCTGGGAGCATTTATAAAGCGTTTAAAGATAAACGAACGCTGTTTCTAAAAACTCTTGATTACTATAAAAATCAGCGAGATACACTAAGTCAAAATCGAATTGCTCAAGCAGACTTAGGTAAAGATAAGATACGCAAACTACTCGAAGGTTATGCTCAAGATAGTTTGGGTGAGTCGGGGCAAATCGGCTGCATGGTGGTTGCCACAGCTATAGAATTAGCTAGTGAAGATAGTGAAATAAAACAAAAAATTAATAGGCTGTTTCACTCAGGCATCAAAACGATTCGTGAACTTATCATGCTGGGTCAACAAGATGGGTCAATTCCAGTGACGATAGACCCAGATAAAATGGCTCAAACACTCCATAGTATTACCCAAGGAATGCGGGTAATTGGCAAGGCTAACGTAGACAAAAGTCATCTCGAAAACATTGTTTCAACTTCGATGAGCCTGCTTGATTAAGTAGAGAATGTCCTCTAAATAACCTGAAATTTTCAATTGGCTATCCAATTTATTGCGTAGCCATAATTTTTAACCAATTAGGAAATAAATATTTCCATAATAGGATGTGATATGCAAAATATTAAATTTAATGAGCAACAGTTTTGGCAGCAATTTTCTCATGGGGTGGTAAGAACACAAATGGGGCGAATGCACTATGTCTCAGGAGGACATGGCTCAACAGTATTGCTATTACCCGGATGGCCTCAGAGTTGGTATGCCTGGCGCTATCTGATGCCCATACTCGCCAACTCAGGTAAACGAGTAGTAGCACTCGATCT
Source organism: Celerinatantimonas sediminis (assembly GCF_046054195.1). Lineage (NCBI taxonomy): Bacteria > Pseudomonadati > Pseudomonadota > Gammaproteobacteria > Celerinatantimonadaceae > Celerinatantimonas > Celerinatantimonas sediminis. The sequence goes on along the minus strand of NZ_JBEQCS010000015.1, from coordinate 60,063 downwards.
TCCAGGCATGGGCGACTCTGATCATCCAGATGGTGGATATGATTCAACCAGTATTGCTTTAACATTACGTTCAGTTATTAAGAGTATCGCCACACAAGAAAAAGACGGTATTGAAATCATCGCACATGATGTAGGCGCGTGGATGGGTTATGCACTTGCTTCAGATCACCCAGATTGTGTCAAAAAACTAGTGTTAATGGATGCTGCAATACCTGGACTCAGCACACTTCCTAGTGGTGAGCTAACCGATGAGCAAGTCATGCGGACTTGGCATTTTGCTTTCAACAGACTCAACGATCTACCAGAAATTTTGATAAAAGGCCGTGAAGAACCATTCCTACAATGGTTGTTTTCAACCAAAGCTGAATATGGTTGGATGATTGATGAGAAGGCGCTGGCCGAATATGTTCGAGTAAACCGACTTCCAGGAGCACTCCGTAGTGCATTAAGTTACTACAGACATGCATTCTCCAAGCAGGACATAGAAATAAACAAACTGCGGGCAAAGAATCCACTGTTAATGCCGGTATTAACCATCGGTGCACAATATGGCGTATCTGATTTACTCTACAATACACTATCTGCTCTATGCACTGATATTCGAGGGGAAGTTATTCAAGGCGTCGGGCATTATTTGCCAGAGGAAAGCCCCCTGCAACTTGGCACTGTGTTAAACGAGTTCCTATCATGAAAGTAATCAGTATAGTTCTCGCTCTTTTCGCTGGGATCATGTTGCCAGTCCAATCGTTAATGAATGCGCAGTTAGCGAAAGGACTCCATTCAAGTTTATGGGCAACAGCCTTTTCTGGTGGCATCCTCACCATTATTCTTTCTCTTGCTGCATACTTCACGGCCGGAGGTCTGCCGATGATAAGAGCAACGATAGGATTGCCTTGGTGGGTATGGTTGGGTGGAATATGTGGATGTGTTGTATTATCGGTAACGGCGATCGTAGTGCCTCAACTGGGAGCGGCGAGAATGATAGCTCTCGTTATGGTTGGGCAAGTACTAAGTTCTTTGGTGATTGATCGATTTGGTTTATTCGGTGCTAATGTTGTTGATATTGAACCTACTCGAGTCATCGCGTTCGTTTTTCTTATGATTGGCGCAAGTTTATTAGCGTAAGCTATATACATTCAGAATGAGTCTCGTTAGTAATCTGTTGATCGAACTTAATAGATCACTAGGCAGTGTTAGCGGTTCACCCGATTAGATTAGGTAAGTTATATTATGTCAGTATTCCCAGAAGTAACCATTCCCAACACAGAAGTTCATATACTTCGCTCTTCTAATATGGAACAAGAGTATAAGCTGTTTGTCTCTTTACCGCCGGGCTATCATGATTCAAATGATAGTTATCCAGTTCTTTATGTAACGGATGCCAATTGGGTTTTTAGCATTTTTGCGAGTCCGGTATTTAGATGGCTTCCAATTGCACCAATGATCTTGGTTGGGATTGGCTATCCTACTGACGATGATGATGATATTTCACGCCTTCGTAGCCGAGACTTTCTGCCAACACATGACGAAAAACGCGAGAAATTAATCAAAGAGCAGTCCCAAATGATCATCGAACCTGGCAAAGGTCGTCATTTCTTAACCTTTATTCGTGATGAACTATTTAGCTTTATAAACACCCAATATCGCACCAAACCTGATAACCGGACACTCTTTGGATTCTCATGGGGCGGGACTTTTGGCTTATATACGCTTTTTAACCAACCCGATACGTTCCAGCGCTACATCGTCGGAGCCCCAGATTTAAGCTGGGATAATCAGGTGTGTTTTTCTTATGAAAGCAACTATGCCGACAATCATGCTGATTTACCAGTCAAGCTTTATCTTGCCGTAGGGAGCTTGGATGAAGATCTAATTGAATATAATTGTTCATTGCTTGTTAAATTTCATGCACAAATGCAAAGTCGAAATTATCAGGGATTGGATATGAAATTTGATCTTTTCGAAGGTGAGACTCATATATCCGCTATCGCACCAACCGCTTCCAGAGGGCTGAGAGCTGTATTCGATTAAGTGATTGGTAAAGATGACTACAGCAGATTTAGACAAAGCAAACATTTTGCCGTGAAGTTATTGGCCTCAAAGAACCTTTAACGCGGGATAATCTGCCTCAGATACTGCCCTTTGGATTCATTTAAACGCATCTTGAACTTTGTAGCCCCCCTGCTTAAAGCAGACTGCGCCTCGTTCAAAATGCGTTTAATTAAAACAAAATTCAATCGCCCCTAGTTGTCACTAAACGTTTTGTAAGCTTGCTGCGCCAGAGATTCAAGATGCGCATCAAGCTTTGAGACCATTCTTATGATGCGCGGAATTTTTGTCACAACATGAATAATCAGAAAACAGACGGCAACAGCAATACCGATGACGGCCGGATGCAAATGATGGACTGACATCCAGATGGAATTAAGTAACGAGCTTTCATTGTGGGGGGACATGATATGAGAAAGTCCAAAGTCCATAATATTGAGTAAAAAGACAGTAGCATTGATGATGGCTGATTTTGGTATTTGGGAAATTAACAAGGCTATGGCGATAGCAAGCAAGATGCATTTGCCGGTAATCTGATAAAATCTGAGATTGCGATTAAGCTGGTCTGCCTTATTAATAAACCAATGGCGTTTAGCATTATGATTAACCAGAATAGAATAATAACCGCTATCTTTGCCTTTTAGCCCAGCACTGATTAGCGTGATTACCTGCCCCTGACGCAGTGGAATATCACGACCGGAAAGTTGTACCGATTTTTCTACGCCATTAGCACGTCTAATCCAGAACTCCTGATTGGTAACGACCGATGAGCTGATTGTCGGAGCACTGATATGGCCACCATGTTGGTTAATATAACCACCACCACCACTGGATGAAATATGAGTTTCTGAATACTTATTTTGTCCGATGACTTCCCCAGTTACACTCCAAAATTCAAGTTCTCTATTTTTATACCTAAAGTTTTCCACCAATGACTCCTTCCTAGAGCAAATAATGTATTAAACGGACGACCGTTGTTCCATGTCTTAAAGTATTATTTTTACGTTATGAATCTCACAACTAATTTAGGGCTGGAAAATAACTTAATATCAATTAGCTAGCAAGTGAATTTTAGGATAGGAAGATGTACTCGGTATCAGGATGGATAAATGAAAAACGCCACTTTAGCGGCGTTTCCCATAGAATTTTCATAAGAAACTCTGTAGTGACTAGGAGCTGTTGACCTTTTGTAATTAACTTTTCGCTAATCTAAGGCAGATTTAAACTAATCATACGTTTTGCCATGCAGTCATTAGCCACATAGAACATTGTATTGGCTTTATTACCAACAAAAGATTTTGTCGTGCATATTTAATGCTAATTAAATGTCGATATCATCGCTATTTAAGTACCACAAAAGGTTTGATATTGATGATCAAACTCAGCATCTGGATTCCCCCACGAAGTGCCAGAACAAACGTTACCTTTTAAGTAATTAAGATAGTTATCAATTTTTAGCTGAATATCTTGCGGCTCATTTTCGGCAGCGGTAATGAGCATTTCAACTTCGTGGTTTCGCGGGATGGCTTTAGGGTTAGTGCGACTCATCAGCAGTAAAGCCTGCTGGTGATTAATTGCGCGCTGCCATCGCTGTGCCCAGTCGAGTAATTCACTTGGCAATTGCGGTTTTTCGCCACTAAGTGAATGATAGAGCTGATTAAAAATCTCTGTATAATCCCAAGCATGAGTCTGTAATAGCTCAAAAAATTCAGAAACTAAGGGGTTTTCACTGTGTTCGAACCCCAATTTATTGGCACACATCTTGGCATATTCTTGCTCAAACGCATTTGGAAAATGTTCCAGTTCTTGCGTTAATAAAGTAATGGCTTCTTGTTCATTTTCACAAATAAGCGGAATAAGGGTTTCGGCAAATCGAGCCAAGTTCCACTGCATAATCCGTTTTTGGTTACCAAAGCTATAGCGGCCTTGTTGGTCGATTGAGCTATAAACCTGCTCTAGCTTGTATTCACCCAACATAGCGCATGGCCCAAAGTCGAATGTTTCCCCGCTTAAAGCAACGTTATCGGTATTCATAACGCCATGAATAAAACCAACCCGATACCAGTGAACTAAGGTATTAATCTGAGTGCGTTGAACAATTTGATAAAGCGCTAAGTAAGGATTGTCAGCATCAAGTGCCTCTGGGCAAAGTTGGTCTATAGCAAAATCAGCCAGTTCTTTGATAACTCCCAGTGATGAAGCGTATTGAAAACTGCCTATGCGCAGATGACTGCGACCGATACGACTGACGACAGCACCGGCTTCAGCTTGATGTCGATGCACCGCCTCCCCGGTTGTGGTCACAGCGAGTGTACGCATACTTGGGACTCCAAGAATATGCATCGCTTCACTCATGATATATTCACGCACGGCTGGGCCAAGAGCGCAACGACCATCACCACCACGGGAATATTTTGTTAACCCTGAGCCTTTCAGCTGCCAGTCATACCCGTTAATTTGTCCAAGCATATGAGCGCGGCCATCGCCCAGCTGCGGATTATAAGACCCAAACTGGTGGCCAGAATAACCAAGCGCGAGACTTAATTGCGCTGATATCAGCTGATTTCCACAGAAATATTCTGCCGCATCTTGTCCCAACAATTGGGGTGGTAAATCCAGTTCGGCTGCCAACTCCTGATTAAATAGCAAAAGGCTAGGATCTTCGACTTTGCTAGGTTTAATGACCTGATATAAAGAATCAGGTAAGGCCAAATACCGTTGCATCATAGGATTTACTCAAATTAATTAGACGACAGTGCGAGTATGCTAAGAGAATCAGTTCTCATTTTCCCTTTACATTGATTCATTCTATGGACTGATCAAGGTAATATCAAATCAGCAACTTTATAGTAACCAACAGGATTAGGGCCTATTGAGCTTTGAGCGCTCTATTTACCACGATTTAATCTCACTTAGGGTTGGATATGAGTCACACCGAAAAAATGTATAAAGGGAGTTGTCTTTGTGGGAAGATTTCATTTGAAGTGCATGGATTCGAACAACATATTGCGCATTGCCACTGTAGTATGTGCAGAAAATTCCATGGCAGTGCTTATGGAACACTAGCAAAAGTTCGTGGGTTAACTTGGCTCTCGGGCAAAGAGCTACTCACAGAATATGTTGCGCCAAATGGCACCACTCGAACATTTTGCTCACATTGTGGTTCCAGTATTGGCTTTCGCTCCAAAGGCTGCTCGTTATCAGAAATTGAGTTAGCTTTAGCCTTATTTGATGAGGATATCCCGATTCAAATTGATGCGCACATTTTCACCGCTTATAAATCGAACTGGGATGAGATAACCGATGAGCTACCTCAGTACAAAGAAGGCCGCAACTAACCGATTAAAAGATCATCCCAGCAAGACGGCCCAAGCAAAGTTATTTAACACATCGTCTTGGTCTAAACGCCATCCATTGTGTGTTTTAAAACCTGGAGGTGTTACGAATACCAGCCATCAGCCAAAACTTCAGCCTGCACGATGACAAAGTGAATCGCTTCGTCTGCTTTATCGGGTGAATATTTCCAGGACACCGGACAAGGTTGTGCATCCGAGCGCGAACACTTAAACGCAACGATAATACACTTGATATTGAAGTCCAAGTTGAAAACCTAAATGAACAACCGTTAATGGGAATTCAAGGTCGATTACTCATTATTCCTGAAGTATCAATGATCGTTTCGTTTTTTGTCGATGGTTCTAATATTCGAATGATGCGAGTTCTTCATCAAAAGCAAAAATTCCCAATTGAGTAGCTGAAGTTGATTAAGCCACTAACGCCCTGTTAAGTAGTGAGGCTCGATATACAAATGCCTCTGCACTACTGCGTAAACACAAAAGCCACTGCGAACCAAAACTGCCACGCGTGCCGAATCGGCTTGATCAGTTTGTTATACAAAATTTCGCACGACTTACTTTGAATCTTGACGCCGAATCCACTCTTGAGAAGCGTCACCCATTGTTAAACCCACCGAACTTTTCATCCATTGCATGAAATCTCGGTCGAATTTAAATTGCTCACCAAATTTGGCTTTAAAATAACGACGAACGTTTTGAGTTGTCTTGTAACTATCTGTAATAACTGTATCGTCATCGATATCATTTTTATGCCAATCAACCTTTTCCATGGTCTGATTTCTCCATTTTGTATAACGCTGAGCTAAGTGGTTGCCAACGCCTAGATTACTCGATTGATTGACTATCTGACTTAACCAATTCAATAATTTTTTTAGCTTTTTCAAAATGATCTAAGCGATGTGTTTGAATCCACCAAGTTGCGGCCTCCATTAACAACTCCGGATCATCATTCTTATTAGCAAAAAAGGCGTAAAATGAAACACTGGTTATAAGAACAGTACAATGAGAGAGCCATAACACCGCGTTAATGCGTGCCAAACTTGAACGAAGCGAAACTGCCACGCGTGCCGAATCTGCTTGAACAGTTTGTATAAATCACTTATTCAGTTTCTCCTGAGCCGCTGACTCACCACCTTGTTGAAGGTATGACTCCCACAAAAAGCACGCTCCAGAAACAAATGTATTACCGGCTCCACTTAATGTACCAAATAGATAACCTTCATACTTTTCTAGCTTGATTGATAGCTCACAACCAGAACATCCAGATACCGACCATAACGATTCTTGATTCCCTGATGCCGCGAAATTATCTTCAAACAAGTCAAAGTCACCCGGTTGATACGATGCTTCAATTATGCAGCAAAGTTTTGATAAAACGCTTTCCCAATCAGGTAAGCATATCGTGTAATTCTGATAGTTATCCATTTACTACTCTAATTTATAACGCCGCATTAAGTGATGAACAACACGACTACCCAAACTTAAACTCGCCACATTTAGCACTGCAGCGGGCCTAGGCTGAAATATCCAAGCTTTGAGAATCCGTGTTAAATGCTTTGTATGGGAAATTTAGACGCGCCTGATCATCTTGATATGAGGGACACCAGTGCTCTTAGCCACATAAGATTGACCTGAAGCCTGAAAACCCAATTTTTCATACATTGATACGGCATGTAGCCTAGCATTTAAGTATATTTCTTCAGCACCCTTTGCGAGTGCTTCATGCGTCAGTTTTGTTAAAACTCTAGTGCCTAAGCCCTGACCTTGCATGTTTGGGCGGACGACCATCTGAGAAATCTTAAATCGTCGTGGGCTTTCTTCGCTTAATCTGCCATATGCGCACAATGAGTCATTATCTACTACTGCAACATGAATACTGCTACATTCAAGTCCATCAAACATTATTTCCCTAGGAAGACCAGGAGTTCGAAAGAACAAGTCGTACCGTAAATCCAATGCCTCTTGATATAGATCATCCGTACGTTCTAAGTGAATAAGTTCCATTTTATCTCCTTGCCCATAACGTTAAGCTCAGTGGCTGCCAACACCTAGATTACTCAACAATTACACCTTAACCACAAAACCAACTAAAACCCAAAATGCCACGCGTTAACAGCCCACTTGAGCGACTAGTTAGGCCAGTGCCGCACACAACACTTCCTGCTCGAATTCCTTCAGGTTTTTGTAAACCACCTCGCGCCGTTCACTATCGTGCCAATAACTGAGTATTTTTCCCTTATCCGCACCTTCCGTTTCGTACATCAGATAGTCACCGGCTCCGTTGTACAAGATAGGCACCCACGTTTTTGAAAATGGTTCTGAAATATCCTCCATTGGATCGTTCAAAAATTCCCAAGAAGATACAACCTCATCGATTGGCAAAAATGTCCGGTTATCTTTTTGATTTAAGGAATAGCTGCCAAGTTGACCATTGTGCCATTTATATAGCAAAACGATTTCTTCCGGCACTTGGTTACTGGAAAAGCATACTTTCAACAGAGTTAACTCATCATCAGTGGCGCCAGGTTGAAGCGATTCATAGGCCTTATAGAAATTATTCTGCAACGCCTGATCGATCTTTTCTAACGTATCCATAATCGTTCTTCTTTTTGGCCTAACGCCAAGCTAAGCGGCGCAGCTTTGCTGCCTTCTTGCTTGAGCGCCTTGTTAAGCGCTTAGTCTCCGATAGCAAGTTGAAATGGTGCATCACCTGAAAATTCGACACCCACTACAGCCTCTGCTTCAGACTCTGTGTCAAAGTAGATACTCCACTCACTATCAGAATTTATAAACGCGTTTGGATTATTAAAAGTTTGAGCTTCAAGCTTATATTCTTCTCGAACACTCTCGATATATTGCAACGCAATTTCAATTTTGCCAGCCCAACCTTTACATACACCCTGAGCTAGTGCGACCTGTTTGTCCGATACGTTTTCAGTTTCGATACTTAGTATCGCGCCACCCATTGAGTCGGGATTACCCTCCCAGTAGCCACCTTTATCTTGGAACTTACCGACTTGATCTATTTCCATGATTTCTCTGATTCGTATTGATGCGATTTGTTAGGTGTTTTATGCTGATGACTTATTTTAACTTAGCATTGCAACAATTTCCCTTCTGGATAATAACCTGTCCATCCACATGGCAAAAATCCATTCTGATAAGATTCCAACACCAAATAATAAAATTTAGGGACGCCAAAAGATTCATATGTTTTTTCTTGCAAATAAGACAAGATATCCCATTGAATTGATGGAAAGATCGTTAAAGGCAAATCATGTTCTCTTAGTTTATCTTTAAGTGTCGGAAATACATTAGATTCTAGATATGCCTGAAGTTCACTAGTAATATCATTCCATTCGTTATATTCAGCTCGATGATTACATGATAAGTATTCAGAAATATCACCGCTTCGATCTAGTTGAAAATTTTCCCACTCATCGGAGTCGATCATTTTAACTGCATCAAGAACACCTGCATCCGAAGAAATATTATTCATATTAGAAAACCATGGGATATTTTCCAAAAACGATATATCTGATTCTATTAATCTTTTTACCATCTAATTCTCAATTTATTACGATTTACTGTACAGGCACAATTGCTGCGATTAGTTACTGTTGATCACTATTGTCTATTATAAATGTACAACCTCGTTCTAACCTATCCCCTAAATCTGGGGCAAAGGCAAGAAGATTGACAGCATCATATCCCAGATTTTCTGCTTGTTGCCTTGCTGACTGCATATTGAAAACATCGTCACCACCCAGCAAATATAGCGCTGTAATTGAAATCAGTTCCTCTTTCTCAAGAGAATCCAATTCATCGAAGATAGCGACATTTTCAGAACATTCTATCGTAAAATTAATGCCATTACGTTCTAATCTTATTTTTGATTGCTCAATAAGATATTCAACAATTGATAAATTAAGACTCATATTGTTACCACGAAACTAATAAGCAGCTAACGCTAAGCAAACAGCACACACGCTGATGTCTCAGCAAATAATTAACTTTAAACCACAAATGACCAAGCGTTATGTGTCTGATTGCTTCGCCTTGTTATATTTTTGATGTGATGCCACTTATTTTTTCTATTGCCTCTGTTCCCTGATGCCAAAACTCGGAATAACTAGCACCACCGTCTAAGTAAATCTGCATATTTTGTGTAGTTTTTACAGATAAAGTTAACTTATCGATTTCAGCATGGTACTTGTCCGTATTAGGTTCAACACGTAATCGATGAAGAAAATCCAGGACTTCAGATAAAAGCCAACGAGCATCGTCTAAGTTGGGCTGTCTAAGTTCGCGCTCTGCCAACCACCTTGCTTTAATTGCGTCAAACTCTCTTAAATATTGATTATCACGTTGGCTCTTTCTACCGTAAGTCCATGAGCCCAAAACGCCGCCGAGGCAAAGTACCGTCGAGATAAGCGGTTCGAAATCTCGCTCAAAATACAACCAAACTGCTGATAGTATGAAAGCAACAATCGATATAAATAAAGCAGCTTTGTTCATGACTCCCTCAACAAAATATAACGCTGAGCTAAGTGGCTGCCAGCGCCTAGATTAATCAAAGCACTGCACCTTAACCACAAAACTCATTGAAACTAAAAATGCCATGCGTTGGCAGTCCGCTTGAGCGACTTGTTATGTGTCTTCCGCGTTCTAAAATTACTTTATTACTTATATTTTTGCCAGATAACATCCGATTCTTGATATTGTATAGGAAGTTTTTCTTTTGCTTCAGTAATCGAATTGTAATCACAGTCTTGCTCTGTATCCCACTCAAAATCGCAACTAAATCTATAAACTTTTTCACTGTCAGGATACTTGCATATTGCCAGTCCAAAAATTTCAGCAGCGATTTCTCCCGATTCATATCGAACAACGCCAAATGGGGTGTTACCTGACCACGCCCACTCAAGGACTTTTGCACCATCTATTTCTTTTGGTGGTCTCTTCATAGATAATCTTCCTGGCACATAACATTTGTATATTGCGCACGCTCAAAAACCACCTGCGCATTTTTATCCAAACAATTAATAATCCTTTATATCAATTAATTGTCAACGATTTGCACGCATCCGGTGGCAGGTAGCATATGCCGTCATCATCTACACAACTCGTCAATAAAAAAGCATTAAAAAAGGAAAACCCATTGGATTTTCCTTTTAGATAAACCGCCAATTTGAGCAAAACTTTAATCTATACTCATCCACTGGCAAAGATTATTAAGCATCGCCATAGAGCGATTAAGCTGAGTGACGCTCACAAATTCATCCGCTTTATGACCTTGTTCCATGCTGCCGGGTCCGCAAACTAAAGTGGCGATTCCCGCTTCATCGAATAATCCACCTTCAGTGCCAAAAGCCACGGTACCGAACTCTGCGTTATCACTCCACTGGCTCAGCCAATTGGCAAACTCTGATTGCGGATCGGTGAGTAGCGGCGGATACGCTGATAACTGCTCGAACTCAACGCGCGCTGATTCATGAACCTGCTGCATGAGAGGCTGCAAACTGTGGTGAGCATACTGCTGAAGAGCTGAAAAAGTTTTACTGGCATCAGTTTTGGGCAGATAGCGCATCTCCATATCAAACTGGCAATATTGCGGGACAATATTTAATGCACTCCCGCCCTGAATCACCCCTGTTTGCAGTGTGCTGTATGGCGGATCGAAGCGTTCATCACATTGCGTTTTAAGTGGTTCGGCAAGTTCAGTGATTTTACCAATGAGCTTAGCGGCATATTCAATGGCATTCACACCATTTGGCGCATACGCAGAATGACAAGCATGGCCATGGACTTTACAGCGCATTCCCACTTTGCCTTTATGGCCATATACCGGTTGCATACTGGTTGGCTCACCAATAATGCACATGGCAGGCTTTTCAACAGAGGCTTTTAAATGCGCGACTAAGCTGCGAACCCCAAGGCATCCAACCTCTTCATCATAAGAAAACGCCAGATGCAGCGGCATCCGTAGATTGGCCCCGACAAATGACGGAAGAGCCGTCAACACACAGGCCAGAAAGCCTTTCATATCGGCGCTGCCGCGACCATAACATTTGCCATCACGCTCGGTGAGTTGAAATGGCTCTACCGACCAATTTTGGCCATCAACAGGGACAACATCGGTATGCCCTGAGAGCATCACCCCACCATTACCTGCGGGGCCAAGCCGTGCGTATAAATTTGCCTTGGTGCGCTCTTGGTTGTAAACGCGAGTTACGCCAATACCCAATTTTTCAAGATAATCGGCAATTGAATCAATCAATGCCAGATTCGATTCGCGGCTGGTGGTATCAAATGCTAATAATTGACTGAGATGCGCTCTAAGCTCGGGGCTAAGTTCGTCACAATCACTCATCACCAGGTACTCCATAACTCGGAGCCTTACGAGGGTCAATAGCGCGCGTCACGTAATCCATCATCTGTGGCTGATAATCGAGCCACAGCTTTTCTAGCGCATCAATTGGCTCAACTTCAGCCCAATCCACTCGCAAATCGACCAGCGGCCAACTTTGGCTATCGACCACTTTCACCGCTGCAGAGTGAACCGGCCCTGCTTCACCGCCCTTGGCAAGCCCTGCTTTAAGTGCATCAATCAAACGCGCAGTGAGCTCACCGGTTGAGTTTACAAATGCATTTGCCATGGCATCAATGACTTGCTGGTTAGCCAGCATGTTTCCAGCGGCAATGCAGTTTTGGGCTTTAACACTATGGTGAATGCCTAGTGTTTTAGCGCCGCTAAAACAGGCGCTATCGCCATGGATATCCAAAACACTCACTTGGCGATAAGCATTAAATTCATCGCCCGAAACCGCTATATTCAGTGCCTGTTCTGCGCTTTTACCAGCACTTAGCTGATTTAAAATATCTTGGCCTAATGAAGGTAGCGTAATATTTTGGCTAGAAACTGCCCCGACTCCGGCGAGTAACCATGGGCAACGCGCACCGACTGCAATACTAGAGGAGCTAATCGCAATCCCCAATTGGCCAGTTTTAGGGCAAAGTCCGGCAATAGAAATAGTCATCAATACGCTCCTTATTTATCTTGCGGAATCACGGCAATGACATCGATTTCCATCAGCCACTCAGGTTGGGCTAACCCTGAAACCACCAGCCCTGTTGAAATGGGGAAGACACCTTTAAGCCAACGTCCAACTTCCTGATACACTGGCTCACGATAACGCGGGTCAGTAATATACGTGGTTGTTTTAACAATATGAGACATGTCGCTACCTGCCTCTTCTAATAACTGTTTAACGTTCTTCATGGCCTGCTCGGCCTGCGCCCGAGGATCGCCCAACCCCACTAAATTGCCCGCAAAATCTGTCCCAATCTGTCCGCGAACATACACGGTATTGCCCGCCACAACAGCCTGACAAAGATCATTATCAAGCGTTTGATTAGGATAAGTTTCTTTAGTATTAAACATACGAATACGAGTATGTGTCGGCATAATAACTCCTGTTTTAGTTTTGAGCGCGATAGTGTTGATATTGTCGTTGAATAACAATCTGGTCAGCGATGTATTTGGCATCATGCCACACGCCCCAGATAAAGGTTGAGCCGCGCCGAGACAACCAAGGCAAACCTAAGAAATAAACGCCAGCTTCGCTTGAAACACCGCGTTGATGATTCGGCATCTGGTTTTCATCAAGCGCATCCACTTGCAGCCAGCTGTAATCACAGGTGAACCCCGTCGCCCAGATAATCGTGTGAATATTGTTAAGCTTTAAATTGAGCTCAAGCGTCGGTTGAGTCATGCACTGGGGATCGGCTAAAAACTCGCGAGCCTCAGGCTCAAGCGGCAGATCTAACCCATTGCGAGCAATATACTCATCAGCTTTATCGAGCAGCGACAGATAGTTCTCATCACCAGCGCGAATATTGTCAGCCAAATCATTACGAAAATAGGCCGTTCCATCAGCAAATGCGTCAGTGCGCCCCACCAGATTGAGGCCTTGGGCAGCAAGTTTTCTAAAATCAATCGTCTGGCCGCCGTAGGCACCGCTCACCGCAATCGTGACATGCTCTTTGCCTGGCTCATTTGCTTGAGCTTCCCAAAGCCCCAACACACCTAACCACCAGACAAAATCACGGCCTCGGTAACTGCGTGGCGGGCGATCATGCAGCCCCACGGATAGATAAACATCTTTGCCAGAGCGCTGCAGCTCATCGGCTATCTGCACACCCGAAGACCCTGCTCCGACCACCAACACACCACCTTGCGGTAATTGCTCGGGGTTACGATAGCTTGCCGAATGAATCTGATACAGTTCAGGATCTTTAGGTGCAATCGCCGGAATCGTTGGGATCTGAAATGCCCCAGTTGCACAAACAATACGCTGCGCGTGAATTGCGCCCTCAGAGGTCTCAACACAAAATCCGCTACCCCCGGTATTTTTAATCACTTGTTTTACCTCAACACCGGTGCGAATCGGCAGGTTAAATTTCTCGGCATACGCCTTAAAATAATCTGCAACCTGCTCTTTAGGTACAAATTCATCGCCGCCACAGTTAGGAAATTCCATGCCAGGGAAGCGGTCATGCCAAGCTGGGCCATTGGCCACCAGCGAATCCCAGCGCATATCTCGCCACGCTTGGGCAATCTGATTTTTTTCCAACACCAGATGAGGAACATCTTGGCGGCTCAAATGTTCGCTCATTGCAACGCCAGCCTGCCCGCCTCCAACAATGAGGGTATCGATTTGTGTTATATTTTTGGTCATTATTCGCGCCTTTTGATACTGAATTGTTAATTTCTCAAAGATTAAATTCAGCTTATGGCACAAAATAAATGGCGTAAATTAGTATATATTTACGACCTAAATAGAAAAAATATCGCCCCTCATCAATATAAACTAAGCCGTTAACGAAGCACTCAGCGGATAAACCTGTCCTTGATTGGCCGTAACATCTAAGTTGCACTGGCGACAGTAATCCATAAACAAGCGTGCCGGTTTGGTTGGCTCATTCGTTTTCAGATAAGCCATAATCAGCGTTGAACTTTCCATCTCATCGCTAATTTCCACACAGGCTAACTCTTTGCCATCATAAGTAACATTTGAGTGCGGCCGCGTAACTAGCACCGAAAATCCCTGCCCTTGACCGACCATACAACGCACCATTTCAATCGATGGCGAGGCATAAGCAACGTGGGGATGCAGTCCCTTTTCGGTGAATATATTTAAAAAATAATTTCGACTCGGAATAATATCGAGCAAGATCATCGGCTCATGGCTCAATTCAGCCAGCGAAACGCTCTTTTTAAGGGCTAATGGATGATTGGCCGGAAGAAGTGCATAAGGTTTGTGCGGCGCATTGAGCACCTCTTTGCGAATTGAATTATCTAGGTCCAAATCATATAAAAAAGCCAAGTCAAACTGACCTCGATGCAACCCGACCATCAGTTCATGTTGCTCGCCATCGTGCAGCTGAATTTCAATGTCGGGATATTTTTTCTTAAATCCGGCAATCAACTGCGGAATATACATTGGCGCGACCGACTCAAAACTGGCAATCGAAATTTTGCCGCTAGTGATCTCACTATTAGCTAAAGTGTTTTGTTCAAACTCATGGGATAAACGCAGCAGTTCGCTTGCTTTATCATAAAAGCGCCGACCACAGGGCGTTAACGAAACTCCCTGCGCATGATGACGAATCAACAACTGCTGACCAAACGAATCTTCAAGATTCTTAATCGCTATTGAAATAGATGGCTGAGCAATATGCAGCTTGCGTGAAGCCTCGGCAATACTCTCGGTCTGAACCACCGTCGAAAAGTAATGCAATTGTTTTAAAGTAAAATATCTCATGCGCCACCACCTATTGACAAAATATTACTTAACCTCACATCTTCATAACTTTTTATTAGCAAGGCCTATACCACGACTGCAAATACCAGCCATAAATAGATTTACTCTATGTCATACATGGTTTTTCTATCTACGTAAAAGTTACGAAATCGTTATAGATGTTTCAAACATGCTTCATTTTGGACAAATATGGTCTGTTTTGGGGCGAATGAGTGATGATGTCAGGTCTATTGGGCAAGGCGTTATGCTTGATTTCGGAGCATGCCGATTAGATAGTTTTTTTTAAACTAAAAGGCAAAAAAAAAGTAATTGCTAGTTATCCAGCTATCCATCCATAGTGACTAAACATATTTGAGACGCATTTGTTCTGATCTAAATCAGTCTCTGATTAATTAGTTTAGCGAAGGTACACACTCTATGGCATTTAACTGGGACTATCTGTTCAGCTTGTTTAAACTCTCCGACTTTTGGTGGGCCAGTTGGACAGTTGTAAAACTTAGCGTCGCAAGTTGGTTGCTAAGTATCGTGTTTGGCTTTGTTCTGGCGTTAGCAAAACAATCGCGTTTTGCCATTTTAAATGTTCCGGCCAAACTTTACATCTGGTTTTTCCGCAGCCTTCCTCTACTCGTTTTACTCATTTTCGTCTACAACATTCCACAAATGCTGCCATTTAGTAGTTCGGTGCTTTCCAATCCATTTTGGTCAGGACTCATCTCAATGGTATTGTGTGAAAGTGCTTATGTTGCAGAAATTCACCGCGGTGGTTTGTTATCCATTCCTAAAGGACAAAAAGAAGCAGCTCAAGCATTGGGAATTCGTTTTGTCGGCATTCAGTGGTTAGTTGTTATTCCACAGGCCATCCGAGTGGCGCTACCGGCGCTGACCAATGAGTATATCTCGATTGTCAAACTCACTTCGTTAGTATCGGTTATTTCACTCACTGAAATCTTGCTTGTCGGTCAGCAGCTTTATACCCAAAACTTTTTAGTCATGGAAACAATGACCGCAGTAGCCATCTATTATGTGTTGATCGTAACCGTATTTGACTTTCTGCTCAAACGCTTAGAAGCACACTTAGATGTCACGCAAAGCAAAAAATCACATCAACTGCCACAAGCGCTAATCGAAAAAGTAAAAAATGCCCCGCCGGTACAGCTCACTCCGACCACTGAGTTTGATGGCCCCGCGCTTGAAGCGACCAAACTACACAAAGCCTACAACAATGTTGAAGTATTAGGCTCGGTCAACCTCACGGTCAACTCTGGTGAAGTTGTTTCAGTCATTGGGCCATCAGGCTCTGGGAAAACGACATTAATTCGCCTGCTCAACGGCTTAGAGCAATTGGATAACGGCGAAATTCACCTCAATGGCAAACCATTTTTAAAACTTCTGCGCTACGGGCCAGATAAATCTCGTTTTGTAGAACACCCAGAACATCGCAATAACATTGGCATGGTCTTTCAGAGCTTTAACTTATTCCCACACTTAAGCGTATTACACAACCTGATGTTGGCACCAAGTTATCACCACATGGGCGACAAAGAAGCGCTAAAAATGCAAGCGTATCAGCTGTTAGACAAAGTTGGCATGTTAGAACATGCTTGGAAACACCCACATCAGTTATCCGGTGGTCAGCAGCAACGCGTGGCAATCGCTCGAGCATTAATGATGCGTCCACAGATCATGCTATTTGACGAACCAACCTCGGCCTTAGATCCAGAAAAAGTTAACGAGGTATTACAGGTCATCGAAGATTTAGCAAAAGAAGGGATCACCATGGTGATTGTCACCCATGAGATGAACTTTGCCTTCAAAGTCTCAGACCGAATCATCTTTATGGAACAGGGGCGAGTGATCTGTGACGATGCACCGCATGTGCTGCGCTCAGGCCATAACGCTCGCGTTGAAACCTTTCTTAAAGATGTCTCTTTAGCTTCATAACCGATTTTTCAGGAGTCACCCATGATTGAACAATGGCAGATAGATAAATACCACGAACAAGGTTATTTAATCGTTGAAAACGTCCTTTCAAGCGAGCAGATTAGCGCACTGCAAAAAGACTTTGACAGTTGGGTTGAACAGAGCCGTAACCATCAGCAGCCTTGGGGCGAAACCATTGATGGGCGCTCACGGTTTGATATCGAAAGCGATCACTCAAGCTCACACCCATCGCTGCGCCGGGTTGCATCTCCGACTGAAATTTCACAAGCATTTAAAAACACCGCTCTTGAATCAGCTGTGGCACAAATTGCCAGCCAACTCGTTGGTAGCAGCGGTGCTCGCTTGCACCATAGCAAAGTGAATTCCAAATTACCGAATACCGCAACACAGGTTAAATGGCACCAAGATTTTCTATTTACCCCACACAGCAACGATGATCTGGTGACATCGCTATTAATGATAAGTGATGTCACCAAAGAAAATGGTCCGCTACAGGTGATCCCCGGAAGCCACAAAGGCCCGCTTTATTCCCATTGGCAAGGCGATCACTTCACCGGTTATGTAAGCGAGCAGGTTGAGCAAGAAAACTGTCAGCAGTCAGTCTCTTGTTTTGGACCGGCAGGCTCTGTTTGCTTTATGCACACACGCTTGCTGCATGCCTCAGCGCCAAACCATACCGATGCACCTCGAACGCTTTTTATTAGTGTTTATGCTGCTGAAGATGCGCTGCCATTGGCAGAAAATCCGCTACCTAGTGTTCATGAACGAACGTTGGTCAGTGGCATCGAAAGCGGCGAAATTCGTATAACAGCGAATCAATTACGACTACCCCAAAAACCCAAAGGGGCGTCATTCTTTGTTCAACAAGCCGAAAAAAACCAGGCTAGTGCCTGATCTATCAATCGATAAGAGGAATTATGATGATGTTTTCAGCCCGTACTAAACGTTCTAAAGCCCGCTTAATTACAACGAGCCTGGTCGGTGTTGTTTTCTCATTTTCAAGTTTAAGTGCTCTGGCCGCATTTAAACAACCAGGGAAAATCATTGCTGGTTCAGATATGACGTTTTATCCCTATGAATATATGAAAAACAACAAACCAGCTGGTTTTGATATCGAATACTTAGATGGTCTGGCAAAAGTGATGGGCCGCAAAGCAAGCAACATCGACACTCGCTGGGCAAACCTCATTCCTGGTTTGCGTGGTGGCCGCTTTGATCTAATTAACTCCTCGATGTATATCACCGCACCTCGCTTAAAAGTGATTGATATGATCCCATATTCAAAAAGTGGTGAGTCAATCCTCTCGATTAAAGGCGCCAGTTATCAACCCAAAACAATGCAAGATTTTTGTGGTCACACTATTGGTTCAATGGCCGGTACCGCTTGGCTCAAACAAGTGCAAAACGTATCGAAAGACTACTGCGTTAAAAAAGGCCTAAAACCTATTAAAATCAGAATGTACCCAACTGACCCACAAACAACTCAGGCCATGCTCTCTCACGCAGTTGAAGCGCAAATCACCGACTCAGCGGTTGCCGAAGGCGTGGTCAAACGCATGGGCTCACGAGTGGATATCTCCTCGGATAAATTACTGGACCCAGTATTGCATGGCTTTGGTGTGAAAAAAGGGAACGATGAAGTTCGTAAAGCTCTGATTAGCGCAATCGAAAAATACAGTAAGAGCCCTGAATATAAAGCTCTACTGAGCAAATATAACATGCAAGATCTCACCCAAGACGACATCAAAACAATGATGCCTAAAGGCTAAAGACTCAGCCCGGGAGAACTCCCGGGCACATGTGACACAGGAGTAGAAAATGTCACTTTCAACAGAAGAACAAATTCGAATCGACTTAGCTGCGACTTTTCGTATAGTGGCTCATCTGGGGATGCATGAAGCCGTTGCCAACCACTTTAGTGCGGCAGTTTCAGAAGATGGCAAAAAGTTTCTGCTCAACCCCAAGTGGAAGCATTTTTCACGAATTCGGGCCAGCGATCTTCTTTTGCTTGATGCCGATGATACTAGCAATAAAGAGCACAAAGATGTGGATGCAACAGCTTGGTCAATCCATGGACAAATCCATCAGCGCATGCCTGAAGTTCGCGTTGTATTACATTTGCACCCGGTTTACACCACTGCGATTTCTGCTTTAAAAAATCCCGCCATCTTGCCCATTGACCAAAATACAGCACGCTATTTTAACCGTGTATCATTTGACACAATGTATGGCGGCATGGCAGATACAGATGAAGAAGGCGCACGGCTGGCAGCCCTATTAGCTAATAACCACCGACTAATGATGGGCAACCACGGCGTGATGGTGACCGGTAACAATATTGGCGTAGCATTTGATGATATTTGGACGCTTGAGCGCGCCTGTCAGATATTAGTCACCGCACTTTCAACCGGGCAACCGCTCAATGTTCTCTCAGATGAAGTGGCTGAAAAAACCGCTCAAGATTGGGAAGGGATCCCTGATTTCTCACGGCAACATTTCGAAGAAATGAAAGAGATAATCATTCGCCAAGACCCTTCTGTCTTGGACTAACGATATTAGTCACTAAAAAGCCTTGCGAATAACGCAAGGCTGATTAAGAAAGATGTGTACTTAACGGGAAATCACTACCCGGCCATTAATGATTGAAAAATAAGGTTTGTATGTCGTTTCCATCCCATCTGCCACCACTCTTAACGGGCTAGAACCATGTTTATCTTTTAATCGAACTAACTTCCCGTCAGCATAGCTTTCCAGAGTATAGTCCTGCCAATTTTCAGGCGATTTAACCACAGCTCCAGATTGCGTTAAATCATCTTTAAAACCAATCGCGTCAAAAAACTCATCCGGGCTTGATTGGCCTGCTTCTGCCAATGATTTTTCCCGGCTCGACAGGGAATATGCCTCTTTTAAGCCCTGATAATCTTTACGCTTCATCATCTCAATAAGAGCTTGATAGGCCCGATGGAGTTTCTTCATGTTCTCGCGCGTTGGTTTAAAAGACGCGGCTTTGGTCCACGCCCATTGTGGGATTGTTTTAATATAGAAGGGGCGGTGAAAAATAGTTGTCCAACCTTTTTGCTGCTGCGATAAATGAGCCAAATCAGTTTGATGTTTAGCTGGATAACTTTTAGATGTTCTTGCAGTTGCTTTACCATCATCAACCGTAACATGCAGGCTGGAAAGCTCTACTTTATCCCCTTTTTCTGTGTTAGCTGTTAAAGTTAGCTGACATTCCCCATCAGGGCGCTGCACTGCACCGTCCCCTTCATTTTGGGTCCACATATTGATAGATACAACTTGTGCACCTAATGTATTCATCCCCGAGTGTAAAAAAGCAGTCACATTGAATCCGGTCATAATATCACCACTCACTGAAGAGCTATTATCTAACTGCGGCATCTGATTTATCATATTGCCGCATACCATATGATGGGAATTCATATTAACTAAATAGAGAATGGTTGGTTTTTCAGTGGGAATGGCGATATCCGTGGTTGATAAATCCACCACAGATGACTGACAACCGACTAACAGAATAACGCCTAATAATGCTCCCAATCGATACTTCAAAACAGCTCCTTTCATTGAATGATCCGCCCAGTAAAGACTGGACGGCTTATATAACTGGCCCGGCATTTTTGATGGCTTTATGAGATGAGAGGCCTGTTTATTTTCGCGCATTCATGAGTAACAGCTAGCGAATCACTAATGCATCTGTACCTTGCGATACGTCATCTGCTCGGCGTCGCAAATCAGTAAATCGCCTTCAATAGTAAAAGTCAGCTTCTTAAATGGTTGCTTGGCCGCCCACTTGGGATCTTGCACCCAAAAAGCCGCCGTGTTTTTAGAAGCTTGGATAGCTGGCACATCAAACCAGTGATAGTCCGCAGAATCGTTTACCCAACGTAAGCCAACGCGAGCCAGTTGTTCCCCTTTAGGTTTGAATACCCGCGCAACACCATTAAGCTCTGTTGTCGCTTTATATCGTTTGTGCGAGGAGGTTTCCACCTCCACAGCAATATCTGGCACACCGCCAACCTTTTTAACCATAACAGCCACTTGAAAAAAGTTACTCGGGATTTGTCGCACCCGTTTCATATCTTTGTCAGAAAACAGCGTGAACTTAGGTGAACCAGACAATGGCAATGTCTCAGGGGTTTTCAACTGCAACACACCTTGGGTAACAGACCAAGTTCCATGAGCTCTCATATCAGCACTGCCCGCTATCATTACCCATCGAAAGGAGTGATCTGGCTTAAGCAGCAATTCAGACGCCGTTTCCATTTGATTAATGAGCCGATAGCGGCCCGCAAGTTGATCCGATTTAGCAGCAACTGAGCCTGCAAAGCCCAGCAGCAATAATGCTATAAGCAATTTTTTAAACATAATAAAGACTTCTAATAAACCTGAAACATGCACAGGCATCGACCCGTGCAGCAAACTAACACCCTTGGGAAATAACGCCGTAGCTATTGTGAATAATCCTAAGCATCAAAGCCCAAGCCTGATGCAGAACCAATAACTGTGCTTACAAAGCGATTCTATTGTTAATATAATCAATTAGAGGAGGTAAATTAGCAGCTTGTCGTAATGAAGACAAGTTGAAGGCATCAGCTATGATGCTCATGTTCGTATTGTTTTTAGATAAAGCCTGCGAGCTTTTGTGTCGCAGACAACGAGCAGTTAAAAAGCCGGCATAAAAAAGATCAAAGCACTCACCACGGCTTTTGATGAGTGCTGGACAAGATCTTGCTCGGTTAATTTTTAATCAGACTGGTGTTCTAGTAGATTGTTATCATCATGTCGTTACGACATGATTCGAGCCCGAAAAGACTTCCCTTTTAATTTTCCGCGATTCAGTTTGGCTAAAGCTAATTTGATATGCGAGCGTTTTACTGCAACATACGACCAGATATCGTGGATCTGGATTTTTCCGACATCTTGGCCGGACAAATCATTGCCTGCGGTCAGCGCACCTAGAATATCTCCGGGGCGAAGCTTGTTCTTTTTGCCACCATCAATGCGAATACAGCTCATTTGAGCTGCAACTATATTGGCGTTTAATCCAGCGTCCCTGGACAGCTCGCCAACGGACTGTGGACCAATTCTATCTTGCAAAAGTGCAAAGCCATAATCATCATTAGGGCCAATCAGAGTCATAGCTCGACCCTGCTCGCCCGCTCGACCAGTTCGTCCAATACGGTGAATATAGGTGTCGCTATCATGTGGCAGCTGATAATTAACGACTAAATCAAGCGCATCAATATCCAAACCTCGCGCAGCAACATCGGTTGCAACCAAAACAGTGACACATTTAAGGGCAAATAACGCTAGCGCTTGATCACGTTCTCTTTGGTCCAAGTCACCATGGAGCGCTTTCACATCGAACCCAACATCTTTGAGATAATCAGCCAGCTCTTGCGTTTCCCGCTTGGTATTACAAAACACCACCGCGCTTTTTGGCTGTTTTGCCAGTAATATCTGCTGAGTTGCGCTCTCTCGGCTACGCGCATCGCTCACGGCAACAAATTGCTGGGTAATATTCGCCTTGTCATCGCTTTGCTCAATTTTAATTGAAACGGGGTCAACCAGTTGCTTTTTCGCCATTGCGGCAATGCTTTCAGGAAATGTTGCGCTAAACAACAAACGCTGGCACTTCGTTGGCATAAACCCGGTAATCGTCTCCAGCGCTTCGCTAAATCCCATCTCTAACATTCGGTCTGCTTCGTCCAAAACGAATTGGCGAACATTTTCAAGATTCAAGCGCCCTTTGCTCAAATGATCTAAAACTCGCCCAGGCGTTCCAACAATGATATGCGCGCCATGTTCAAGCGAGCCAATCTGTGGACCAATCGCAACACCACCACATAAAGTGAGGATTTTAATGTTATGGATCCCTCGGGCAAAACGGCGCAACTCACTTGCCACTTGGTCAGCAAGTTCTCGAGTCGGACACAAAACCAAAGATTGAACACGAAACAGCTTTACATCCAACTGATTAAGAATGCCTAAACCAAATGCGGCTGTTTTACCTGAGCCAGTTTTTGCCTGCGCAAGTATGTCTTTTCCGGCTAAAACCTCAGGCAACGCCTGCGCCTGAATCGGCGTCATGGTTTTAAAACCTAATTCGCCAAGTGTATTTACCAACGATGGATTAAGTGCCAACTGGCTAAATTCTGTATTGGATTGCAAAGTGATTCCTGTGGCCGCGTATACGGCTCAACTAACGATGGCGCAATTGTACCAGTAATGGGTGGCGCTGTACCGTGATTGACTAAAATTACATTCTTAAACACAGGATATAGTTGATTGATAAATTAATATACTTTTAAGCTTAGCCTCAAAGCTTACTAATGAATCAATACAACTGTTTTTTGACATTTAAGGCAAAGTCCACCACTAATCTGGCCGGATTAATATTTAAAATATTTCAAGTTAATTCAATATTATAGTGTATTAATTTAAATACCTTCCCTTTATTATGAAATTTGTAATTAATTAACCAGATTGATTTATTGATATTAAACTTATATTTAAATACCCCACAGCCATTAATTATAAATATCTAACTTTTATATTGCATGAATATAGAGCATCCATTTGGTTATATCACACCAATATTGAACAATATCTAAAAATACTACTTCTGATCACTTAAAAACATTTGACCCATTTTCAACTTTTTTTGAATCATTTTTGAATCACATGAATCAAAAAGAATTCAAATGCTCACATATAAATACCTAACATTGCTGATTTTGACTCGTCCCAAAAATGAATCATTTGAATCAAAATAAAATCAATTGGATCACAATTTGCCTATCTTAATTCATAAACTAATTCAGATAGACAATTACAAATGACTCAGCAAGAACTAAATATTCTGATAAAAAAACGGTTTGATTCATTGCCTAAACGAGAGCAACAAGCAGCTGCTTTTATTCTCGAATATCCCAATGAAATACCGGTCATGTCTATGCGTGAATTAGCATCTTTAGCGGGGCTTCCGGCCTCGACAATGACTCGACTAGCCAAGAGTTTAGGATTTAATGGATTTGATGAACTGCGCTCAATTTATATTTCGCAAGTGCGTGGCCAGAATAATATTTATGAGCAAAAGATGGCTGGTCTAGTGGCAATGAAAGAGCAGTTTGGCAATCACACTCTGGCGATAGATCTTGCCGATACAACAATTAAGCACATTCAATCTTTATGTGACCCAAGACAAATGGACGTGATTGTTCGCGCCGGGCAATTACTCTCGCAAGCTCGCAAAATTTATTGCCTAGCATTGCGTTCATCTTTTCCGATTGGTTATCAATTTGCGCATGTCTGCAGTTATTTTCGACCTGACGTTCAATTAATTGATGGCCCAGGAGAGAGCGGCATGATGAACATCATCCATGGCTTATCCAGCAAGGATGTATTGTTTGTCACGAATATCTCACCTTATGCGAAAAAGGCAATTTCAATTAGCCGTTATATGTCCAATCAAAAAGTAAAAATTGTATCGATTACCGATAACGCTAGCTCACCTGTTGCGAGGATTTCTGACGAAGTCATTCTCGTAAAAAAAGAAACCAATTCATTTTTTGACACCCTGACACCTGCGTTAATGGTGACAGAGATTTTAATTGCCCTACTTGCGGCAAATACCAAAGGCGATGTCCGTTCTCAGGTTAAAGGAACCGAAGAAAAAATATGGGCATTAGGTGAATGGTTAAAAACCACATAATTTTTTTAAAGTCGTAATTACAAAGGAAAGAAATGGCTAATTATAAACCTGAATATACTACTGCTCCGAAACATGGCCATAAGAGTCTATTTTATTCGGATGTCGTAACAGACCTGAACACTTTAGATTCTGTTGATATCGCAGTTTTAGGGATCCCATATGGTTCACCTTACAACATCGATGAAGTGTCCAATGATCAAAGTAACGGCCCAACTGCAGTGCGCCAAGCAACTGACCGCTCGCTGCGCAGCTTTGAACGTTACGACTTCGATTTAGGTGGCTCAATGACCGACAATCAACCGATTAAAATCGTTGATTGCGGCGATATCTCAGGCGATGCCAGAGCGTTAGGCAATCACTATGAAGCGGCCGAGTCAGTGGTACGAAAAATCATTGAACTGGGCGGTATGCCGTTAATTATTGGCGGAGATCATGGTGTTCCAATCCCAGTTATCCGCGCATTAGACACACTAGGGCCAATTACTCTGATTCATATCGATGCGCATTTAGATTGGCGTGATCACGTCAACGGCGTCAAAGATGGTTATTCAAGCCCGATTCGACGCGCTGCTGAAATGGACCACGTTGGTGAAATTTTCCAGATTGGAATGCGCGCGAATGGTTCAGCACGCCAAGAAGAAGTGGATGATGCCCTCGAATATGGTGCTCATCTGATTCCAGCTCATGAATTACACGATGCGGGCATGGAAGCTATTTTGGCTCGGATCCCTGATGGTGGAAATTACTATATTACTTGTGATGCCGATGGTATCGACCCAAGTATTATGCCAGCTGTGAATGGCCCAGCACCGGGCGGAGTAACTTATGATGAAATGCGTAAATTAATTCATGGTCTTGTTAATAAAGGCAGAGTGGTCGGCATGGATATTGTCGAAATAACTCCTCGAAAAGATATTAATAAAATCACAGCTATTACAGCAGGACGATTTTTTATTAACTTAATTGGAGCTGCAGTAAGAGCCAATTACTTCAAAAAAGATAAATAAAACAATACTTAATTAACCCCAAGTTATCTCACAAAGGAATATAATCATGGTGATAAAAAAGGCTTTTTTATCAATTACGTTAGCCTGTGCTAGTGCTGTTATTTCATTATCAGCGTCTGCCGACGTATTACAACAAATTCAAGAACGCCACGTCGTTCTAATTGCAATTCCGCAAGACTATGCGCCTTATGGATTTGTTTCATCAGATATGACACCTAAAGGTCTGGATATTGATGTTGCAAAATTAGTCGCTAAAAAAATGGGCGTTAAAGTTAAATTAATTCCTGTAACCAGCCCGAACCGCGTACCTTATTTACAAACAGGGAAAGCGGATATGACAATTTCTTCTTTAGGTAAAACACCGCAAAGAGCAAAAGTGATTGATTACAGTATTGCTTATGCCCCATTTTATGATGCCGTCTTTGGTTCAAAAGAATTAAAAGCATCAACCCCTAAAGAAATGGCTGGTAAAACCGTGTCGGTAACTCGTGGCTCAATGCAGGATAAAGAGCTTTCAGAAATCGCACCGAAAGCTATTGTTAAACGCTTTGAAGATAATAACAGCACGATTACCGCATTTCTTTCTGGTCAGACGCAAATGGCAGCAATTGGAACAACCGTTGCCGCAGCGATTGAAAAGAGTCATCCAAACGTAGATATGCAATTAAAGTTAGTTTTATCTAACTCTCCTTGTTACATCGGCATGCCAAAGGGCCAACCTAAATTAGTTGCAAAAGTTAACTCAATTATTCGAGCAGCTAAAAAAGATGGCACCTTAGATAAAATTTCCCAGAAATGGCTAGGAGCGCCAGCGGGTAATTTGCCAGAGTAATTTATATGGCACGTTCATGATAAATGAGCGTGCCTTTTTAAGGAAGTTAGAATGAATCAGCAGTTAGCGCTTGTATCTTTGGCAAATTATTTAAATCATCAAAAAGAACAAGTTTTACCCAACCGGATTATTCACATTGCGAAGCGATGCTTAATCGACACGTTAGGAGTTGCGCTCGCGGGTAGTCAACATTTGGCGGTGCGCAAGGCCCGTTGCGCGTTATCAACGGGTGGCAAAGGCGCGCATTTTATTGGCTGTCGCGAGCAAAGCTCGAGCGCAACAGCGGCATTAGTAAATGCAACAGCAGCCCATGTACTGGACTTTGATGACAATTGCTATGCTGGCTTTGTGCACGGTTCAGCAGTCATTGTGCCTGCGGCGTTAGCCATGGCTGAAACATTAAATGTCACTGGCAAAGAGCTGTTAAAGGCCATTGCACTTGCGAGCGAATGTCAGTATCGAGTCGGCATGTTGCTTGATAATGAACTGTACTATCAGGGATGGTGGACAACTGGCATCTTGGGCACTATCGGCGCTTGCGCAGCAGCAGCCACATTATTGCAATTAAATGCTGAACAATCAGCTTGCGCATTTGGGATTGCAGTTGCCTCGTCTTGCGGTATGAAAAATATTTTTGGGACTGACTGTAAATCACTCATGGCGGGGATAGCGGCGCAAAAAGGGATTACTGCTGCGATACTGGCCAAAGAAGGATTGTCCGGGCCAACTGATGCACTGGAACATCCATCAGGACTAATCAATCTTTGTAATAACGGCCACAGCAATCCGGACCAATTTAAAATCGACACGCAAACCTGGTGTTTAGAAGAGGTTGGAGTCGATATCAAGCGGATCCCGCTTTGTCTTTCTTCTCATGCCGCTGTTGATGCGTTGCTCCATCTAAAACATCAACATCATCTGACTGTCGAGCAGATTCAGCGTATTGACTGTGATGTACCACAAATTGTGGTGACCAACCTTATTTATGATAAGCCACAAACAGCGCAACAAGCGCAGTTTAGCCTGCCCTTTGCTATCGCTCAGAGCTGCTTATCAGACACGATTACGCTTGACCATCTTTGCGATGAAAACCTTCAGTGTGAACAACTCAACTCATTAATGGCACAAGTTTCATATACCTCAAGCAGCCAATGGGACTTAGCTCAAATGGCCAAAGAGGCCCCAGAAGGAGCCGAAGTAACGGTTCATCTTAAAGATGGCACAAGCTACAGTCACTTTGTGGCTAAGGCTCGCGGCGCGGCATCAGTACCTCTAGATGATGAAGAAATTAGCGCCAAATTTTCTCAATGTGCTCAAGGCGTTCTCAGTCAAAACAATATTCACAAATTATTAGATGACCTATGGCATATCGAAGCAATCAACACCAGAGAACTAGCAAATTATTGGGAGCATTGCTATGAGTAATCTAGATTTTGCTTCAGTTTTAGCCAATTGGCAGGTCTTTGTCGATGGCGCAGCGATCACTGTGCTAATGACCGTTATCGCAACTATATTCGGACTAGTGCTGGGCATTGCTTGCGGTTGGTCAAGAGCTCAAGGGCCTCTGTGGCTGCGGATCATTGTGAGCTGCTATGTAGAACTGACTCGAAATACACCTTATATCATTCAACTATTTTTTATCTTCTTTGGCCTGCCAGCGATAGGCATTCGAATGTCAGCGCTTAATGCCAGCATTATCTCACTCATTATTAACTTGGGTGCCTATGCCTGTGAAATTGTTCGCTCTGGTATTCAAAGTACTCCCAAAGGACAAGTGGAAGCGGCTCAAAGCCTAGCTTTAAACAACTGGCAAATATTTACGCGAGTGGTACTGCCACCGGCGCTAAGCCGCGTATGGGATGCCATTATCGGACAGGTCATTATTATTATGCTTGGTTCAGCGGTTTGTAGTCAGATTTCAACAGCCGAACTATCGTTCCAGGCGAACTTACTTGCCAGTCAAAACTTTCACAATTTTGAATCCTATATCGTGGCAACTGTGATCTATCTGTTCTTAGCCGTTGTCGTTCGCCAAATTTTTCGCTGGATTGGTCCGCGATTTATCTTTGCCCGCTAATCAATAGGAGATCATTATGGGTGATTTTACTCTTTGGGACATCATTAGAAACTTGCTGCTGGCGCTGCGCTGGACCATTGGTTTATCAATCATCGCGTTTGTTGGTGGCGGTTTGGTTGGCGGTACATTGATGATTTTACGCCTGGCTAAAATTCCAGGAGCTTCACGATTTGTCCGCATCTACATCCACCTATTTCAAGGCACACCGCTGCTCATGCAGCTGTTTTTGTGCTATTTCGGCTTGGCTTTATTCGGAATTGAGACAACGCCGATTATGGCGGCATCCATTTGCCTTACGTTGTATGCCAGCGCCTTTTTAACCGAAATTTGGTATGGCGCGGTTAAATCAGTCTCGATTAATCAGTGGGAAGCTGGAGCAAGCTTGGCACTATCTTTTTACCAACAGCTACGCCACGTCATTTTGCCGCAGGCATTAAGAATATCCATTGCGCCGACCGTGGGCTTTATGGTTCAGGCCATAAAATCTACCGCATTGGCCTCTGTCACCGGGTTTGTTGAACTAACTCGCTCAGGCCAAATCATTTCAAACGTCACGTTTAATCCATTTCTTGTGTATGGATGCGTTGCCCTGCTTTATTTCATGATCTGTTTTCCGTTATCGCTCTTTAGCCAACGTCTAGAAAACCGTCTGAAAAGGAGTTTATAAACATGTCAGATTTAGAATTAGTGAATATATCCCGCCTCCACAAACGATTTGGAGACAATGAAGTCCTTAAAGGGATTGACCTTAGCATTGAGCGGCAAAATGTTGTAAGTATTATCGGCAAAAGTGGTTCGGGCAAAAGTACCCTACTTCGCTGCATTAACGGCTTAGAATCATTTGATGAGGGAAGCATCAAAATTGGCTCTCTTGCAGTTTTAACCGATGACAACCAAGCTTTGCGGGACTTACGGCAAAACGTCGGGATGATATTTCAAAGCTTTAATTTATTTCCTCATCTGAGCGTTGGCAAAAACATTATGTTAGCCCCAACCTTAGTCAAAAAAACGACCACTGCAGAGGCTGAAAAAACCGCTAAGGAGCTGCTTGCAAGAGTGGGTTTATCCGATAAATTCGATTGTTGGCCAGATGAGCTTTCCGGTGGCCAGCAGCAACGTGTTGCGATTGCTCGCTCTTTGGCGATGAATCCAGAAGTACTCTTATGCGATGAAATTACATCAGCCCTTGATCCGGAATTAGTCGGTGAAGTTTTACAAGTGATTGAATCACTAGCCAAAGATGGAATGACGATTATTATGGTGACGCATGAGATGAACTTTGCCAAAAAAGTCAGCGATAAAATTGTCTTTATGCACCAAGGACGAGTGCACGAAATGGGCAATCCAGATGAACTATTTACCAGCCCCAAAACAGCCGAACTCGCGCAATTTTTAAATTAATCGGTGCCCTTCTATGCTTTGTCATTGCTATCCAATGGGCAGCTTTGCTGCCCTTATCTGACACAACACAATAAATCGTGAACTGAAGTTCAGATTTGAGTGATAACCACCTTTACACTACAAAAATAGCTATTTAAAACGGCACGAATAAATAAAGCTTAATAGTAGATAAAGGCAATGGCGCATCTCAGTTTCAATTCATATATTTTGTCATTACTCGATGGTATCGCAGCAAGCTATCACCAGTTGCGAGTGTTGATTCGCCGCATCAAGCCCTGTTTGAAGCTCCTTATTAAAGAGCAAAGTCGCTCAAATAAACGCCAACTATTGTGCCAATCATCGGATGTTTTAATCACTTTATTTAAAACGCTTTCACAAATTCGCGATTTGCAGGTACAGGCAGAGCTATTTCACTCACAACAAATCCAAGCCGATGAACACAAAATTGCACTTAATCATTACATCGAACAGCTTGAGACGGACATTAAACATCACCAGCATCAGTTAATCCCCATAGTTCAATCGCTGGATGTTCTTAGCGCTATAACGCTGATAAAAAGCGATTGTAAGAAAAACAGCCAACAGAAAAAAATTCAAGCACAAGCCAACGTTCAACGAAAAAAATCTCAAGATAGCTATAAGCGCTCATTAACGAAACTGGCCGAACAACCGGAAACCTTTCATAAAGTTCGCATCAAACTTAAAAATTACCGCTATGCACTTGAGCTTTATGGACAAATCGCTAAAAAAAGAAAAGCTAAACGAATTCAGCAATTAAAAGAGATGCAGGAGAAACTGGGCGATGCAAGCGATCTTTATAACGCAGTGAGATTGATGCAGCACTACCAGCTTGGAGAAAAGACCATCAACGACATTCGAGCCCGCTACTTACAAGCTCGCAACCACGCCATTGAACAGCTCTTGGCACAATAAAGCTAGGGACTAAAAACAGGCCAAATAACATTCTTAGGAGATCTATATAAAGCTTTTAGCCCCTTTCTTAGCACTTCTGATTAAATCTCGATAACCGATTTAAGGCATAGATATAAAAAACAACAAACTGAAGACAAAATATCAATAAATAAGACTATAGTTGAATCGAACACTGTTAACACCTTAATATAATCCAAATATTAAGGTGTTAAATAACCAATCAAGGTTACAGCATATCTAAAGATACCGCGTCTTTGAGTATCGCCAATAAACTACAGAATACGACTACATCAACTAAAATTGAAAAGAAGCTGGCAACTTATCAACCGAAACTTGTAACATCAATTCGCAATCGGTTATGCCTGATTCAGGCATTCGAAGTTGTTGACACAGCATTGCCAATTCCTCTTTTGATTTAGTTCGCACTTCACCAACAAATTGCCGAGAACCACAGCTAGCAGAAAAAATAGTGACTTGTTCATTTTCTAGTAAGAACTCTTGTGCTCGTGAATCGCCATTAACTAATAAAATAGCCAGATAACTATGCTCAACTAAAATATCATTGATAATTACCGTAGAACGAACAACGCCAGACTCCAACAACACCGAAGCGCGGCGCCTGACAATTCCGTATGGCCTTTGCAGGCGCTCAGCTAATTCCCTAAACTGGATCCTTGGCTCATTAACTAATTCACGTAACATTGCTCGATCATCATCAGAAAAAGCAACTTGAGCTAAAACCTCAGATGTCGCAGGAGGGGAACCCGTATCTTCACGCCATTTAACGATGCGTAACATTGGCCAATATTCAGTATTTAAAACGCCAGGGGCACTTCGTAAGTGTTTGTGAATAAAATTGTGCATCTGAATATCAGTTTCACCAACTAATTCACCAAAAAATGAAAAGCTACCGACTGTACGAGTAAGATGAATAATTTCTTTTTGAGCCTGAGCCCAAGTTGAAAAGATATCTGGGTCTCCCTGAACAACGACACCGAAAGAAAAGCGGACTGATTGACCAAAAAGAGCTGGGTCAACCAGTGTTACCAAGCGAATACAGTGATCTTTAATTAATCGATCTAAACGCATCCGCACCGCATCAGAAGAAAGGGAAATAACACTACCTAATTCAGCGTATGACAATCGAGCATTGCCCTGCAATAAATGGATCAGTTGCTGATCTTTTTCATCTAAAATAGCTAACTTTGTGCTGGATAATGACTCATCTGACATAGTACTAAATGGCTGGTTATTCTTCATCTAACACATACTCTCCTTATGAACAGCGGTCAAAACCGCGGCTATTATTGTCAAAAAGACTACACAACTAGCAATGACAATAATGGCGCCTATCGTACCAAGTAAGCCAAATAAAGGCCAGGAAGCGGCAATCGACCCACCACTAGCTCCATATCCAACCGTATTTAAAATTGCATACGCTCGGCGTAATTGATGAAGTTTAGTAATACGTCGTATTAGAGTTAATCCCACAAGTTGTCCCAGGCCTTGAGATGCGCCACTAAAAATAGCCGAAACAAACAGTGCCATTGCTGAATTTTGCATGGTGCCTATCACTAAAATAATCGCCCCAGTACCACCAATAAATAGAGCCACCTTACTTTGGGTAAGAGGAGAAAACTTTGCTAACAACATTTGAGCAACGAAAGCAGAACCAAAGACAAGAAACACCAATACTCCTGCTAAGAACGCACTATTGACAGCTAATGTTTGCTGCAAATAAGCAGAGCCGATGGACATATAGATACCACTTGTAATGTAACAAGATGCAAAAATTATCGTAACAGCGATAAATAATGTCTTGGGATGTGGCAATGGATTGTGTTCATCAATCATCGGGGTTACATCCGCATTAAGATGAAAACTAGCCGCAGCCTTTAGTGGTTTATTTATCAATAATAAGATTGCGCCAATCAATAACAATATCGCTTCAAACATAAACACTGTTTGGGTCGGAGATGGAAGATAGTCCGCAAACAAGCCCCCTAACAAAGGACCAAAAGCTAAACCTATCGAAATGGCTAATGAGCTCACTAACGATGGCTTGGGATGCCCTTTATTCTCTAAAATTGCGGTGACAGCAGCAGGTCCACTAGAAACAAAGATCCCAGCAGCAATGCCACTGAACAAACGCCCCAACATAAGTTGTTCTGGCGAATGAGCAGAAGCAAATATAAGCGCAGCCATCAAGCTGAGTGTAGTGCCGCCAATGAGGGATACTCTCCAACCAATTTTGTCAATAAATCGCCCAAGTCCTAATAGGCCAATTAATACTCCACCTTGGTATAAGGAAAACAGCAACGTTATTGTTGCTGTTGAATAACCAAGATCGCTTTGCCACAGTGGATATATAGGGGATGGCATATTCGATAACAAAAATACACCAAGCATAATAAGAGCCGCGATCACAATAGCTCCCCTTTAGGACAATACCAACTTGGCGCCAACCAATTTTGCCGACCACCATCAAATGTTTCATTAGTGACGTTAGTTGTCTGTAATTGCTGACGGCGTACCTCTGTAGCAGGCAAGTCAATCGATAAGGTTTCCCAACGTTTAGGGTCGCCACTAATCACAACGCCATACGCATGAAATGCTCGCTCTACAGAAATATACTCATCAATAACATCTTCAAGAACAGCCTGCGGGTCGCGAGTTAAAGGTGAACCATAACCACCAGCCCCAGATCCTAAAGAAACAATTGTATCTCGCTTAGATAAGTGAACTTGTGCAACAACATCTTCAACTTGGTGAGCCTGACCATCCGCTTTGATTACCCAAGCTTGGGGTCCTTGAGCTATTCCCCCGCCTCGGATCCCTTTAGGACGATTCTGAACACCTTCTAAATAATAATGTGATGCAGCTGAACTAAGCAGTGGCCCATAGGACGAAATGGTTCCTGGTGCACCACGATGACATCCAGCACCCTCAGAGTCTGTTCTCACTGATGCATGTTGCCAAATCACCAACGGATATCGTTGCTCCACAATCTCCGAAGCATCAATTCGAGGAATCCCTGCGCCCATAATCGTTGCAAACGCTAACCACCCATCTGAGTCCGCTGTACCAGGTCCCCCAGAAGAGCCAGAAAAAATCTGCAAAATATACTCGTCATTATCCCGTCGAGGATCATGTCCAGAAACAACTCCCTCATGCGGAGGACAACCTAATGGAGGCTCGGCCGCTCCAATACCTTGCGCCATCGAAGTTAATCCAGCGAGAACCATACCACTAACTCTATCGGTAATTGTTCGTGTCGCAGCAGAACAAGATGCGGGATGTTTAGGGATCCCAACAACACACCCTTCACGAAGCATAACTTGAATCCGACGATAGCTTCCTGAAGTGTTCGGCACCAAAGATTTACTGGCATTTTTATCAGTATTTAGAGCCATCAGAACGGAGATAATCGCGCTGTTAATCGCTGTTGCTTCTGTTAGGTTGAATCCAGTAGGTGTACAATCAGGATTATCCCGCAGATCAATCGATACCGTTCCTTCTTTAGGTTTCACATCAATAGTTGCTTTTAAATCAATTCCGTCAGGCAAACCAGGAAAAGCATCCATATGAGTTTGTACCTGAATACATCCTTCAGGTAACTTCGCTATCCCTGCAGCTGCCATTCGTTCGCCATAATCTAACCATTGATTAACGAATTCTTGTAACTGCGAGATACTGGCAAAACTTGCACAAAACTCTTTTAAGCGCTTCTCCGCCAAACGCAGTGCCCCAAGAGAAGCCAAATAATCCCCATACCAAGTATCAAAAGCTCGAATCCGCAACCTAGCCATTCCAATAATGTCTTCAACATCTTGGAAGTCCGATTGCACTTTAACGCATGGGAAAATCAGAGCCCCTTCTTCATATACATCTCTTGCTTTGGGCATGTAGGTTGTTGGTAATGCATTACCTGCATCGACCTGATGAGCTTTAGCGATAACCGTAAAAACATGTTGCCCTTGGTAAAATACAGGCACCATCAGCGTATGGTCTGCGGCATGCGTATTTCCATCATAGGGATCATTATGTAAAAAGGCATCGCCTTCGCGAAAATCAGGATGCCGGCGCATCATACTTGCCGTTGTCAACGACGAACCATAAACGTGCACGGGGATCCCATCAGGAGCCGATAACAATTCATTATTGTGACTGGTAATAGAACACGAAAAATCACGAGCAGCCATGGTAGTAGAGCGAGCTGTGCGGATCATTGTGTTGGTCATTTCCCGAGTGATGCTATCGAGTCGATTCGCCATAATACTCAAAGTTACGGGATCGATAGTTTCATTATTCACATTAGTCATCATCGTCATCCTTATAAAGATTCTATTGAAATCAAATAGTGAGTGGCCCGAGTGTATGCAGCTGAGCCAGGGGGAAGAACAATGGTAGTGGTGGGTTCTTCAATAACAGCAGGACCAGAAATAGTGATATCAGAGGGTAATTTTTCAACACGATAAACACTGCCTTCTACAGGTATGGCATCAAAGAACATCTGACGATGTTCGGGTTCTATCAATGAGTTGCTGGCAACGGTTAACGGCATTGCCAAAGAAGGTTTACGACGGATAACTCGCCCTTCAGCGCGCCAGCTAACAATTTCTATCGGGGCTCCAGGCTGATTCACAGAAAAGTACTTCAAGTGCGCTTCGTCAAACGCATCGTGCAATCGGCTGATTGCATCAGCTGTTGAAAAATCAATCAAGTCACCTAAATCAACATCAATTTCAAAGAGCTGTTGCTCATAACGGGCTTCGATAATTAATTTTCGCCGACGCTCTCCATCGTTATCGACTTCAGCAAAAAATGAAGAAAGTTTATCAAACAGCTCAGCCACAACCTGATTTGCTTTTGCTATATCAAATTTAGTTGTACTCATGTACTGACCGGACGAAACAGTTGCACTAATATCTGTACATTGACCACCAACGGCGCTCAGTCCTGATGCTAATCGAGGGATTATGACATGAGAAATCCCCAAGTCTTTAGCGATTCGAACAATATTCATTCCTGCTGCACCACCACCTGCGACCATGACACAATCTCGCGGATCGATTCCCTGACTAATAGTCATATCAGTGGTAAATCCGCGCATATCTTCAGAGGTAATCCGTAATACGGCTTCGGCACTTTGTTCAATACTGATCCCAAGAGGTTTGGCTAAATGATTTTGAAATGCTTCTCTTGCCGCATCGAGATCTAACGTCATTCGTCCACCTAAAAAATTATGTGGATCTAAATAACCTAAGACTAATGCTGCATCTGTGACCGTAGGATGAATACCTCCGCGACCATAACAAGCGGGGCCAGGTGTTGCGCCTGCACTAATGGGGCCTACCCGCACTAATCCCCCTTCATCGATATAGGCGATTGAACCGCCACCAGCTCCCAATGAGCGAGTATCAACCGCGGGCAAGCCCGTCATATGTCCTTGAAATTCAGCTCCCAACCACTTTTCTCGGCTATAGGCTATTTGACCGTTCTCCGTTAGGCTCACGTCATAAGAAGTACCGCCAGTATCAACAACAATGATATTTTTATCTTTAGATTTGGATTCTAGCTGTCCATAATGAGCTCCTGCAACAGGAGCTAAAGCGGGTCCTGAATCAATTGTTTGAATCGGCCGCTCGGCCATTTGTTCCAAGCCCATGACACCACCGCTGACATGAGTAACCATCATGGGTTCCCCTGCAAACCCCATTTCTCTGAATCGACGTTCTAGAGAATGTAAATGTTCACGCATTAACGGCTTAATTGACGCATCAATTGCTGTAGAAGAAGCCCGGCGATATTCACGAACAACATTATTTACTTGATGACTAAGTGAGTAGGAAATACCTGGAAGCTCTTGCTCAATAAGCTGCGCTATTTTTAATTCATGTTCAGGATTAACAACAGAAAAGACTAAGCAAACAGCGATTGCCTCGACATCTAATTCTCTAATACGTTCTAATACTTGACGAACCGAGTGCTCATCCAGCTCAACAGCAACATTCCCGTCTGATAAAATTCGCTCAGTCACTTCAAATGACAATCGCCGAGGAATATAAGGGGCTGGATATGGCGTTGATAAATTATAGGGGTCGGCCTTACCACCTTCTCGATATAACAACACATCACGAAATCCACGGGTTGTAATTAACGCTGTTTTTGCAACTTTCCCTTCTAAGACTGCATTCGTCGAGCGAGTTGTTGAATATACAAATCCTTGAGTCTTGGTAAGTAACTCCCGTAAAGTCATGCCATTTTCGTTAGCAGCAAGTTCAATTGAAGCTGCAATACCTTCAAATAAATCATGAGGAGTTGATGACGATTTATATAAACCTATGATTCTACTTTTGTCTGCCAAAATTAAATCAGTGAATGTCCCTCCAGTATCGACAGATAATGTAAAAGGAGGTGTAAGTATTGCTGAATTCATAATATTCCTTACTATGTAATGAGATTCTCGTTATAAAAAGTAACGAGCAAAATCTATTTGGAAGTTAATTCAAGATGTTGGATTCGAGAAGCAAAGCGACCTTTCGTCACTATTGCCATAAGAGGAGTTACAACAACTGTTGCCGCAAAAGCGACAAAAGGAGCGATAGTGGTACCAAATGGACCAGCTATACCAAAAGACAATGGCAAGGCACTCACCAAAGCGATGATTAAAGCTGTAAAACCAACTGGATTGACGCTGCAAAGTTGATGCTGATCATAATAATAATGTTCTGAGCTTAATTTTAATAAATAGCGATTAATTAAAATATCAGCAAAAACAGTTCCTACCCAAGCAATTAAAACGATTCCCCAGATCCCTAAAACAACAGTAGCTTTACTATATAAATCAGCTGTTAGAATAAGGACACAAAGAATACAAGAGATAACAACCCACCAAAGTCGAGCCAATTTGAGATGCAATAAACGATTAGCAACGGTGGCTAGACTAACTGCTGCCGAATACACGTTATTGGTATTAATTCGAGCTTGGGTTAGCACAACAACTAACACTCCTAATGCCCCAAAGGACTGTGTGAAATAGACGGCGGGATCTGATTCTTTAAATGAGGCGCCAAGCCAAGCACCAAATAGCAAAGGGACTAAGAAAGTAAACAGAGTAAACACAGGCCCCAACATAACCCCTCCGATTTTTGCATGACGAGAAGGAATGAATCGACCAAAATCACTGGCAGTTGCGCCGATACCTGATATTCCAAACATTGCCACCATCACTTGTAATATTGGAGATCCGGCTAGCAAATTAGCTTGAGAAGAAACACCAATTGACCAAAAGTGTAAGTTTGTATCAATACTGGCTGCCTGATGAGCAATTAAAATAAAAAACAGAAATAATACAGGTAATGATAGCCACATGATACGACTAACTAATTTCACACCAAAACAAGTTAGCGGAATAAATAATAATCCACATATAATCTGTAAAAGGAGAATTGGAATAGCAGGGAAATATGTATGCACGGCATTAATCATAATGCCACCTTCCATTCCAAAATAAAGCAGATTATTAAGCGCAAAAATTAAAGCTGTGACAGTTGATCCCAAATAGCCAAAGCCACTTGCTCGAGTTATTAAATCTGAATTAAATCCGGACTTAGAAGCAAAGTTTACCCAAATAAAGCTTATCAAGCCGACTATGGCAGCTGTTACTGTAGCACCTATTAAAAAATTTATAGTACCAAATGAGTGGACTAATTGTGCTCCGAGCGAAAACCATATTAAAGCTGTAGACACACCTAGCATGACATTAAATATAGATAAAGCACTCACACTCTTATCTGATTCAGGAACAGGTGAGTTTGCATACTCATCAGCACGGTCATCCTCATAAGAGGCTAAGTCTTGATTTTTTTTCATCATGAATCCCTTCTAAAAGATTGGTTTTAGATGTTAAAAACACGAAAAAACTAAACACAATTAAATAAAAACACTATAAAAATTAAATTTCAATGAAAAAAACACCATTATTTTAAATAAATTATGAAAATAAAGCTTCTTTTAAAAACGTTCCATATGGGTGCATTGCTTTAAAATAATGCATTTTAAAGACGATGCTGTGAAATAGTGCAATCACACAACTCTGCATATATGAAGATGCATCAATAACTTATTGTTAATTAGATTAAATTATTTAAATTGCATCAAAATAATACAATGTCTTATTTTTTGGCTTTAAAATGAGTCATAGCCAGTTTGCGACATAACAATGCAACACTGGCTATTTTATGAGCGCTATATAAATAAAAAAATTCATAGCATGGTGGTGGGAAAATTAGAATCAGTCTGAATTTTTAGATTCAGAAGGCGAGCCAAGTGTATTCTGTAACGCAGAATAACAGGAAATTTGAGCTTGGCGGACTAAACGCTAATAGGAAAGAACATCACTTCAAGACTAGGAACACATATTTAATGAGTACCTTCATATCAATGATATCAATTGCCATTTAGCATGATGCACTTGTGGAGAGTCAAAAAGGTATTAGGCCACTGATGTAAATCCACTTTCATCATTCATAAAATGGCTTTACCAAGACTATTCAGAAATCTCGAATACAGATCTTGCGCAATTCCTTTTGAAAAAGAGACAACATGGTGGGTGACTTACATCAATTACGTACTCCCGCCACAAGGCGGGATACCTCACTCTACAGTCAGAAACCTTAAACAAGTCTATATTAT
Organism: Celerinatantimonas sediminis; assembly: GCF_046054195.1. Lineage (NCBI taxonomy): Bacteria > Pseudomonadati > Pseudomonadota > Gammaproteobacteria > Celerinatantimonadaceae > Celerinatantimonas > Celerinatantimonas sediminis. Next base: position 20,208 of record NZ_JBEQCS010000015.1, on the reverse strand, counting down.
TTTGTTTGCATTGTTTGTGGAAAATTAACGCTGATATTTTTTAGCATGATTTCCGGAATATTGCGCTCTAGCCATTGATCAACAGAAATTTTAGTTCGCACGGGTTTATGGGTTTCAATAAGATGTAACCATCGAGGCTCTGTAACTATCGCTCGACCTACAGCAATCAGGTCACAACCGATTTGGCGGGCCTTAATGAGATCATCATTCGATTGCACATTTCCAACACCAATCAAGGGGAGTCTCCCCTGTAATGCTTTTTTCAGTAGGGTAACAACAGGGGTTGTGTCCAATGGGTTGCGACGAGATGTTTGATCATACTGTTGTAAAGAAATATGCAGATAACTTAATTTTCTCTGAGCCAACAGGTCTGCAAATAGGCATCCTTCATCTAAGGTCAAACCATCTGTAATTTCTAGAACTTCTTCCGCCGTTAATCGATAACCGACAATGAAATCAGGACGATTTTCTTCTTTGACTGCTTGTATAACAGCATCGACAACTGCCAGAGGAAAGCGAGCCCTGTTTTCAAATGTACCTCCCCATTGATCGCCTCGTTTGTTCGTCGCTAACGATAGAAATTGCTGGAGTAAATACCCATTCGCACCATGCAGTTCGACACCATCGAATCCCGCTTTAATTGCTCGTTTTGTCGTTTCAGCAAATTTTTCAATTAAAAAATATATTTCTTGTTCTTCTAATGCTCGAAGATGGTACGGTAAGCATAAGTTTCAGCAATAGCTGAAGCACTGACAATATCATCCGATAGCATTTCACTGGTAGAACGACCCGCATGAAAAATCTGCAAAATTGCTTTTGCCCCGCCAGAATGGATCACAGCGGCTAACTCTGACAATTGTGGCAACGAGGCATCGTCACCTGCATAAAATTGACCTTCAAAACCACGACCATTTTTGACAATGTGAGTAGTCGCAGTTATCACCATACCAACATCTTGTACTCGTTCACGGTAATAAGCCAGCTCAGTACCCATTAGCTGGCCATCATCGGGGCCATGACCACGGCATTTCGTAAGTGAACACCATTTGAAAGAGTAAAAGGTTCATGCACATTGTTATTCATTCATATTTTCCTCGAAGAATTCTCATCGATATGCAGAGTACTGCATACAGTAGAATCAGAATAGTGATATTTCACGCTTGATATAAACTATAAATCATCCAAATTATTCGATAAGTGAACAGAACTGATGTCTGATGATATTGAAAAATTGAAAATTTTTTGTACTGCAGCACAGAGTCCAAGTTTCAAACAAGCCGCTATAAAATTGAAGACATCGCCACAAGCTGTCACACGAGCAATTAAAGATCTTGAGGCAAAATTCAATGAAATTATCTTCATTCGTAGCACTCGAAATATTCAAATCACCCAATTTGGTGAAACACTTTATAAAAAATCGTGGCCAGCGATAGTCGAACTCACCAATGTTTTTCAGACCACTTTAAAGGAAGATATTCCTGTACGAATTACCGTTCCGTCTCTCATCTGTAGCCATTTTATAATGCCGTTGATGCCGAAAATAAAAGAGCTTGATAATGCATTAACTTAATTTTTAAACTGAGTGATAGCCACAGCGATGTGATCGATGAACGAATTGATATAGGAATACGTATTGGGCCTGCCATCAAAGATGAACGATTTATTGCGCGTTCTATTGGTAAATTTAGCTTTGCTATTGTGGCAACACCCGAGTTATTAACGCAATATGGCAAACCCACCTCGATAGATGACTTAAATAATAAACCATTGGTTGCTCTTGCCGATGTAAAGACTGAAAAACTATGGTTTTGGCCATTTATCAATAAAATTAAGTTTACCCCTATCGCTCCTAAGCTAATTTGTGATGATGCACAGACAGAACTTAATGCTGTATTAAATCATGTTGGTATTGGCCGAATTCCAAAATGTCTTGCTCAACCATATATAGACAGTGGAGAACTCATTTCTGTACTTGATGAGTTGACGGTCGAAGGTCCATGGGATGTGTTTATATATCGACCTCAGAGAGGGCCAGTCCCCCATCGAATCCGAGTACTCTTTGATTTCTTTAACAAGGCTCTTAATTTTCATTGAGTTAACTGATAGCAAGAAAAGTACTAGCCCATTCGAAAAAGGCCTGAAAGAATGTATGTTAAGATGTATTTTCATTCGGTATTCAGTTTTTTGTTAACCTTAAAATGGATATTTATGCCTTCTAATCTCTTCACTTCAAAGTGTTCTAGGTATCCTTCAACACGTAGAATTTTATTCTCCCGCATAGGGATTTGTTTACTCATTGCCTCGTCATTGATTAGTAGCGGACTGCCTTCGCCACTCTATCCCATTTATCAAAAGGCATTTCAACTCAGTAATCTGTGGGTTAATTTATTGTTTAGTGCATACGCCGTCGGGGTTTTGCTGGCTATGATGCTGGCTGTATTTTTTGGGGATCGATTCAAAGATCGAAGACAATTGTTAGTTACTGGTGCTGGCTTTATTCTCGTTAGTGCCACCACAATGGCACTAGCAACGAGTCCTTCGGCTTTGATTTGTGGTCGTCTGCTATCGGGAATTGCAACAGGCCTGTTGCTCGGGTCAGCTAATGCGGCTCTTCTTGAATTACATCCCAGTCATGATGCTCGCGCGACTGCGACACTTACAACCATTAACTTTACGCTTGGTAGTGCAATTGGACCATTGATTAGTGGATTTTTTATTCATCTGCACCTCTATCCGACCACTGTATCTTTCATTGCAATCATCATTATAACGTTAATAGCAATCCCTCTGATGCTAATCACCAAAGTTCCTGTTCAAGTTGCTTCATCAACACCGATTAAGAGTGCAACTTCCGAGCAAAAATCACCATTTTTATCACTTCCGTTCCTAATCGCCATGTGCACGCTGATTATTGGCTGGTCTGTCGGTTCTGTTTTTATGTCTGCAGGACAATTTTTTACGCGAGATTTAGCAGGCGTCCACAATATATTGATAGCAGCATCATTACTAACAGCCTTTCAGGTTGTTGCTGGTGGGGGGCAATTATTGAGTAACCAGTTTCATCAGCAAACCGCTATTGCAGTTGGCATTGTGCTCTGTATTGGTGGACAGATAGCCATGTGTTTGTTTGCGATTCATGGTGTAAAAATACCTTATGAAATCAGTAGTGTCGTTGCGGGATTTGGTTATGGTATCGCATTTGTAGGGGCGACAGCTCTAGTGAATCACACAGCTCCGCCATCCAAACGAGCAGGCTATATTTCAGCGTACTATGTCATGGGATATGTTTTTGGCAATGCACTCCCGGCAGTTATTGTTGGCGCGATTACTGACGCACTAGGTCTGCGCATAGCAATTATTCTATTTACAAGTTGGTTAACTCTGCTAACTATCGTGCTTTTTTACGTGATGAATCAATATCGGACTTTGCAGCAGAGCTGATCTTTTGGGTTGAATATTACTCAATTAACCCCAGCACAGTCTGTAACGCCTTTGAGCTAAGCCGATAGTTAAATGAACTTGAAAGACGATAGCCTTAAAAATTAATCCAAATGGTTCACTTAGATTAATTTTACTTGGAATTTGCCTGGAGTTTCGCCAAAGCGCTGACGAAAAGCTTCGATATAAGCACTCACATTCGTGTATCCACTTTGCTCTGCGACCTCGCTAATACTGAGTCCTTTTTGTATTAATGCCAAAGACGTGATGATTTTGGACTGCTGACGCCATTGGCTAAACGTCAAGCCAGTTTGTTTACTAAAAATACGACTGAGCGTTCGAACGCTGACGCCCCATTGACTGGCCAACTGCTCTTGCGATAAATGACTAGATGGCGATTTTAAAAGCTCATCGGCAATGTTGCGAGCTCTTCTATCCAAAGGAAGCGGCAGCCTTAGAGGAAGTTCTTGTAACCTTGCTACTTCATACGCAAGAAGTGCAACAAGGTGATCGATATAACTTTGTGGGTAGCTTGAGCGGTCACATTCAACGGTGCGTTGCAACAACGTCTCAAGGAATGTGTTCATACCAGATACCCGAGGTTCATTTGGGAAACCTTCAGCATCAGAGTATTCCAAGTTAAGAACATACACCTGAACTGACGTGAAAAACTTCACCTTATGAGTACAATCTTTTGGCGTCCACCCAACCGAGCCCGGCGTGACAGTCCATTGGGCTTTGCCTGTTTCAACGTTAATAACGCCACTTTCTAGCCAATACAACTGCCCCCACTGATGATCGTGCCAAGGGGTTTCACATGTTTCCGTCAGCGTAACTGACTCTAGATTGATAATTATGGCTGAATATCCGTATTAGATGTCAATATAACGATAATAGTATCACAGTTTATCCTGTAAATTACATAGGCTTGGAAAGAGAAATGAGAACGATATGCATTTGTATTATTATAACAGCTTTTGATTCTTAAAAAATACCTAATATCAGTACTTAGCTATCAAATTATAGCCCTCTTTTAGTTAGCGAAATCATTTCTAAGCAATGAGCCTTGTGTGTTCTCAAGCACTGCCTTTTTCAAAAGACAGGCAAACGAAAACTTAAGCTCAGCTTGCTCTTGCATCGATATTAAAAATAGAGAATTAGCCGGATTATAGGAAAATCAGAATGGAAATCTTTTCAATTAGACACCTAACGCTTAGCGTTATGATCGCGTTATCTTCCCTACCCGCATGGGCCCAAGATACGGTGGATCAAGAAGAGAGCTCATCGACTGATACTATAACAGTTGTAGGTAACGATACTCAGTCACCTGATATTTCTGGTGGTACAGGGATGGGGCTTTCAGCAGAGCAAACACCACAATCAATCAGTGTGGTTGATTCTTACACCATGCAGGATTGGGGCATGGATTCTCTGAACGATGTGCTAAATAACGTTATTGGAATTTCATTAAAACGTGATGATGATGTTCGCACTGAGTACCAATCGCGTGGCTTTGATATTAACAATATTCAGATCGATGGTACGCCGTACGCTTGGGGCTCTCTTGGTAATAGTTCAGGTCAAGCTCTGGCTGATATGTCAATCTATGAGCGCGTTGAAGTCGTGCGTGGTGCAACCGGTTTAACCACAGGTGTGGGAGATCCATCGGCTTCAATCAATCTGGTTCGCAAGCATGCTGACAGCAAAACTCTTAAGGGCAACGTTGAAGCAACCTTAGGAAGTTGGGATCAACATACGATTATGGCGGACGTACAAAACGCCTTGAATGATGATGGCTCGCTGCGTGGCCGTTTGGTTACAAAATACACTGAGAAGAATTCTTATGTTGATCTCTACAGTTCAAAACGAAAAGTACTTTATGGTGTGGTTGAAAAAGATATAAATAGCAATACTTCACTCCGGGTTGGTGGCAACTATCAAAGTGATGATATTGATGGTGCATCTTGGGGTGGATTACCTGGCGCGTATTCTGATGGCACAGCAACCGACTTAGCACGTTCAAAAACAACGGCTACGAATTGGAGTTATTGGAATACCAAAAATGAAGGTGCTTTTATAGAGTTACAGCACACATTTGCAAATGGTTGGAAATGGAAAACAGATTACAGTTATTCAAGATATGAGAAACAAGATAAGCTTCTCTATTTAACTTCATTAGACAAAACAGCTGATTCTATCTCTGCTTACCCTGAAAAAGATCACAGTAACACCGAACAAAATAGCCTGAGTACTCAACTTTCAGGTCAATATGATCTTTTAGGGCGCGCGCATGATTTTACCCTGGGCCTAACATACAGCCGCGAAAAGTATAGATCGTATGAAATCTACGCCGATAGTTATTCTGATACCATCGACAACTTTAGTACTTGGAATAATAATTATGCAGAGCCCTCTTGGTCTTCTAGTGACAACCTTGTTGAAGAGTTAAAAACCGAACAAAAAGGCATTTTTGCATCCACACGCTTAAATGTTACAGATGCCTTCAAATTTATCCTTGGTGGGCGACTGGCCTACTGGCAACGAGAAGGACAAAGCTACGAAGCTGACGCAACTTATGGTGATAATGGGGTCTTCATGCCCTACGCTGGCGCCTTGTATGATTTAAATGATCAAACTCGTTTTTATGCCAGCTATGCCACCATTTACGAACCTCAAAATGCCCAAACAAGCACAGGAAAGTTCTTAGACCCGGTGAAAGGCGATACTTATGAAATCGGCATGAAAAACCGCTATTTCAAAGACAGACTACGACTTAACGTTGCTCTATTCCGCACTGAAGAAAATAATCTTGCACAAAACGACCCAACCGGTGCAACGATTCCTAACTCTGAAGACCCAGCGCAAGTCGCAGCTGATGGCGTCACGAGCAAAGGCTTTGAAGTACAAGTCTCCGGGCATCCGCTTGAAGGTTTAGATATGAACTTGGGTTACACTCAATTTCAAGCAAAAGATAAAGATGGCGAAGAAGTTAATACCGATTTTGCTCGCAAGCAGTTAAAAATGATGAGTAGCTATCAATTTGTCCATCTGTTGCCACAACTGACCATGGGTGTTTCATTGCGCTGGCAGGGAAAAACCTACTCTAATGATGTTAGCCAACCAGCATACAGCCTAGTGGACATGATGGCGAAGTACCAAGTTAATGACAACGTTGTGGTTAATTTAACCATTAATAATTTGTTCGATAAAAAATACTACGACTACTTAGACTCTGATAATGAAGTTCATTATGGCGCGCCACTAAGCGGCACCCTATCCGTAGGTTACTTGTTTTAAACAAAAGTAGAGACAAATCTGCCATTTAAAACGAGTATTTACTCTAAATAAAATAGCCACAGTTTGTCATAAGCTGTGGCTATTTTGTCTTGGTAGGGCTTTAAAACCGAAGTTTGAAGTCACGCCAAAAGAGATGAACCTCGATTCATCATCTTTTTATCAGTCCATTCCCAAGGATTTAGGTTCTAATTTTAGCCCCTGTCTGGTTCTAACTGCGACATAGAATGCTCGACTCAATGCATCGACTAATTTGCGCTCTTTAGCATCAATTTCCCGAGCCGCATAATGGCCAAATGTTAGCGTAAACAGCTTTTCTCTTTCTTTTGATGTACCTTCAAAGTATGAGATAAGCCACTCTAATTGCTGCTCTATTGATTCAAACATATCAGGTTGTATCGCAGCCCGATGCTGCTTAAGTACAACTAATGCTTGAGTGCAAATATCTATTTTTAGCTCTTCTTGACTCATAATATATTAGGGGTTGTTGATCTTTGGTGGTTGAATTTTGTTCAAATTAAACGCATTTTGAACGCGGCGCATCCTGTGTCACTTAATGAGTTAAGCAAGCAGGGTGCAACAAAGTTCAGGATACGTTTAAATGAACCCGAAGGGCAGTATCGGAAAGGAATTTATCCGGCGTTAAACTTTTTTTGTGCAGAACTACACGGCACAACGTTTATCTGCCTAAATTCCTCTCAGATTGCTGCATAACTAATCACAAAAGGTCAACAGCCTAGTTAACTGATTACCCTTCTAATATCGCTAAAATATCTTTCATCGACTGCTGATACTCATTATCGTTGGAATTTTTAAATATTAGAAAATCATCAATGACATTTGGGTCATCCAGATTATCTGGAATATCAAAGTTAACCCCTTTGATATATTCATCCCAATGCTGCAGCTTCCAAGTATCGCGCGCAGAATTACGTGCAATCATCCGTTGTTTAACGACTTCAACATCAGTGATCACCCAAACGACCGTTAAGCGTGCCTGTTTTTCAGCTAACTGTTGTTTTAGGTTGGTGATGTAATTGACATCGCGAATCTCACGGGTAAATGGTGCATTAATCAGCACAATATCATCGTATTCTAATGCTTCCATGGCCAATGCTAATGTCGCTTGATATTCATAGTCGCGAATATTTTCTTCAAAAAAGTCAGAGCTGCGATTAACTTCTTGGTGCGCCACTTTAAAAATTTGATGTGATAGAACGATTAAAGTGTCTTTATCAAGATAGACCACATGTTTTAGCTCTTTGGCCAACTGTTTTGAAATATAAGTTTTACCACTGGCTGGCGGTGATGTAACAAGGATAAGTCGTTTCATAGTGCTCGCATCCAAAACGTAAAAACTATCCTCATCGTAGCGCAGAAATAAGCAAGTATAATGAACAAAATCATGGAAACAGTGGAATAGCGAATTTCATATAAACTTTAGCTAATTTGGCCAGATACGCTCATTAAAGCCAAAAGTGACAATTTATAAAAATTCTTCAAAAAAATAAAAGCGTTAAAAATACCGCTAAGTATTTTTAACGCCGGATACATTCAAGCCAAAATCCTAGCTAATAGCGCAGCAGCACCTCGCAACAATTAATGCCCGAGAAACCAATGTGGTTAAGTCACAAAATTCGCGCTCGGTATGCGCATAACCGCCAACCGGGCCAGTTGCGCACAGAGTTGGAATCTTCATGGCGCTAGTCCAACCCGCATCCGAACAGCCTCCGGTAAACTCACCATCCACCGCAATACCAATAGCCTCAGCTTGCTGGCGATAGATTTTAAGTAAGCTCTCCCCCATCTTGCGCTCAAATGGTAAAAATCCTACTTTTTTATGCCACTGGATCGAGCTGCCATCAACGGTTGCATCCGCAACGCATTTGGCCAACTGCGTTTCTAACCATGTGCCCTGCTCTATCGTTAAATAGCGTACATCCAAGCTGGCACTGGCTTTTTGCGCCACAGTATTGGGTGTGGTGCCACCAGCAATGACGCCGACATTCGTTGTAATACCACTTTCATAATCGGTTAACTGGTGAATACTCGTGATCAAATTAGCCAAAATACCAATCGCACTAATGCCATCTTGATGGCTCACGCCAGCATGCGATGCGCGCCCCGTAATATCAAATTGATAAGTGCTTCCCCCTTTTCGCTCATTGACCACATTGCCAGAGATGCGTCCAGGTTCGGCATTAAATACGGCCACGGCATCTTTTACTTGTTCGGCAATCACTTTACGGCCATTGGGAGAGCCAATCTCTTCGTCACTGGTGGCAAGTAGCAGCACCTGAAATGGTAATGGCTGAGCATAGGTTTGCTGATAATGGTGAAATGCTTTTAAAATAAAACAGTTCATCACAATGCCCGATTTCATATCAGCAACCCCTGGGCCAAAGGCTTTATCGCCCTCTTTCGTAAATGGCCGTTTCAGAGGCTCACCAGTTGGAAAAACCGTGTCCAAATGCCCAGATAACACAATTAAAGGCGCATCAGCATCCCCAACGGATGCTTTGACGGCGAATGTTTCATGGCCCTGCAACAATTGTGCGTCGATGCCTTCACGCTCTAGGTCGCGCTTTAAATGCTGTGCTATTTGTAGTCGCCCTGCTTGATTATGGCTATAAGAGTCAATATTCACTAACTCTTCAAGCAGCGCGGTCATTGGCTCTCGCTGTTCACTCAGCCACTGCGAGAGAAAATTTACAAGTTGCTCGTTCATTGGCGTTGCTCCTTAATCGCCTGCCCTTGCTCGGCTAAATCCCAGAAGACTCCGGTCATAATTTGTAGCGATTGTTTAGCAACACTGGCCAAACAGTGCTCGTTCGGACCATGCTGTAAACAAGCCGGATAAGAGTGTGGGATCCACAGCGTTGGCAGCCCCAAGGTATTAGCAAAGGTCGTATTAGGCAAAGAGCCTCCAAGGTTGGGAATTAAAGAAGCGTCGTTGCCCGTCGTCTTTTTAATCGAATTCATCGCCCAATGTACCCATGGATCTTCTGGATCAAGACGGGTCGCTTCCATTTTCACCGCCGCCGCAGGAGTCACTTCAACATCCTCAAAGCCATTAGCCTTAAGATGCTCTTTAATAATATCGAGGAACTGATCGCTTTTACTGCCAACCACAAAACGCATCTGAGCATTGATGATGGCCGAACCAGGAATAGCATTAGCTGGCGCTTCCGGATTCCCTGCATGGCAGGCAAGGATCTCTAACGTATTCCAACCAAATAATTTTTCAGCTGGTGTAAGCCCCGGTTCGCCCCAACTAGGTGATAGTTCTGGGTCATTTTTACCGGTGCCAACGGGGATATTTTTTACCGCAGTGCGCACAGCATCTGGCAGCTCATCTGGTAATAATTCGGGCACTAAAATTTTGCCATTGGCATCAATAAGACTGCTCCATGCGTTCATTAATCGTGTCGCAGAATTAGACAACAACCCGCCCCAGTTTCCCGAGTGGTGCGATCCTTCTCGAGCGCGAATGGCTAAATTAAAATTCATCGAACCGCGCGAGCCTAAAAATAATGTTGGATACTGCGCGCCCACCCGCGGGCCATCCGAGGCGATAAAAAGATCCGCTTTTAAGCGCTCTTGGTATTGCTGACAAAATAGGTCAAGCCCAGGAGAGCCAGTCTCTTCGCCCATCTCTAATAGCACTTTGACGTTAAAACCAAGCTGACCTTTAATAGCCAACAAGTTTTTTAAAGCGGCTAAATTAACGCTATGCTGGCCTTTATTGTCGGCGGTTCCCCGGCCATACCAAAAATCACCATCAACTTTAAGCTCCCACGGTGATAGCCCTTCTTTCCACTGGTCACCGTAACCTCGAACCACATCACCATGGCCATAGGTTAATAGCGTTAAAAGGCTTGGGTCTTCAATTCGTTCCGCTAAAAGCAGTGGCCAAGCACTGGGATCTTCGGCTGCGGGGTTAGCAATCACTTCGCAGCTAAAGCCCATTTGCTCAAGGTAAGGAATCATATGCTGCTCAAGGTAGACGGATAAGTGAGGGTATCCATCAGGCGTTTGGCTTTCTGAGCGCACCGCAACTCGCGAGCTAAGTAACTTAAAAAAAGCGCCTGATTCAAAATATTCGCTGATACTATCAATGGCTAATTGACGACTCATAAAAACTCCTTTTTAGGCACAAAGACGCCCGACCTTGCTCCAAAGGCAAAGCGTCTTATCAATGTAAAGATGAAAAACTGTTTGTTAACCGGCTTTGGACCACACCAAGGATTCAGGGTCAGGCAGACTCAAATCCGGATCAGGTGTGAGAATAGAAGCCAACAATGTTTGTGTGTACGGATGCGCCGGATGCTCAAAAATTTGCTCACGCGAGCCCTGCTCGACAATATTGCCTTGATGCATCACCGCGACCCGGTCTGATAAATACTCGACCACCGCTAAGTTATGGCTAATGAACAGATACGTCAGGCCAAATTCCTGCTTCAACTCCATCAGTAGATTTAAAATTTGCGCCTGAACGGATACATCAAGTGCCGATGTGGGTTCATCACAGATAAGAATACTGGGGCGAAGAATTAACGCTCGAGCAATCGCAACTCTCTGGCGTTGCCCACCTGAGAGTTGGCCAGGAAACTGCTCAAGCAGTCGGTCAGGCAAACCAACTCGTCGTGAAATATCAACGACCTGACGTTTTTGCTCTGATTTAGAGCCAATTTTATGTAATACCAATGGCAGGCGAATAATATCTTTCACCCGTTTACGAGGATTAAGCGATGAATAAGGGTCTTGAAAAACCGGCTGAATCACTCGGGCTAATGCCATCCGATTGCTCAAGTCCATCTCTTTGTCGTGGATTAAAACATTACCTTCACTTGGCGCTAGCAATCCTAAGATCATTTTCGATAACGTACTTTTTCCGCATCCGGACTCCCCCACTAAGCCGAGGACTTCTCCGGGCTCAATTCGCAAATTAACACCATTGACTGCGGTAAATTGTCGCTTCTCTTTCCAAAGGCCTTGGCTGATTTCAAAGTGACGGGTCAAGTCACATAATTCGAGGGCAAATTTCATTACGAAGCCTCCTTCACCGGATAAAGAGTCACTGGGCAACGCACCCAATGTTGACCTGCTCGCAGATCAAGCGATGGCATGCTCTGGCAGCACTGTTTCTTGGCTAACTCACAGCGATTAGCAAATGCACAGCCTTGCGGCTTACCTATCAAGCTGGGCACAACTCCAGAAATAGTGGCAAGTTTCTGCCCCGGTTGGGTTTTACCCGGAACTGGAATACAGTTGAGCAAGCCTCGGGTGTACGGATGTTGCGGCCTTGCGTAAATTTCTTTAACGCTTGCAGTTTCAACGATTTGTCCGGCATACATCACAGCCACTCGGTCCGCAATGCGCGCCACTACGCCTAAATCATGGGTGATAAAGATAACTGCAGTTCCAAACTCTTGCTGCAATTCTCGAATCAGCATTAAAATTTGCGCCTGAATGGTGACATCTAATGCAGTTGTGGGTTCATCAGCAATGATCAAGTCAGGCTCGCACATTAATGCCATGGCAATCATGATTCGCTGACGCAATCCGCCTGAGAGTTCATGAGGATACTGATTTAATCGTTCCTGTGGGTATGGCACACCAGCGCGATTGAGCAGATAAATCGCTCGCTCGTTGGCCTCTTTTCGAGAGACCTGCTTATGCGTCATAATCCCTTCGGTAAGTTGATCGCCCAACTTAAATGATGGATTAAGGGATGTCATCGGCTCTTGAAAGATCATCGACATATTTAATCCGCGTAACTGATTGCGCTTTTTCTTTTTTAAATGCAGCAAGTCGTGGCCCAGAAACTCAAGCTTATCCGCTCGACATAGCGCTTTTTTAGGCAACAAATCCATCAGCGCCATAGAAGTCATGGACTTACCACAGCCTGATTCGCCAACGATACAGAGCATTTCACCGCGTTTAACTGAAAAATCTAGCCCACGAACCGCATTCAGAGGACCATTTTCGGTCGGTAAACTTACCTGTAAGTTTTCAACGTTCAATATTGTCTCTTGCATTGTTTGCTCCCGATTAACTGCGGTTTTGCGGTGCATTTAAGTCTCGCAGACCATCACCTACCAAATTGATAGCCATCACCAGTACCATTAGAGCGATCCCAGGAATTGCAATCACCCAAGGCTGGAAGAACATATACGCTTTGCCTTCGGCCACCATCAACCCCCAAGAAGGCAGTGGCGGCTGCACACCTAGACCTAAAAATGACAATGTTGCTTCGAGCAAAATAGCGTGGGCCATCTCAAGCGTAGCCACCACAATCAAAGGACTTAAAATATTGGGTAATAACTCACGCAATAAAATGTAGGGAGTTGATGCACCGAGCACTTTCGCCGATGCGATAAATTCTGACTCACGCAGCTGTTGCGTTGTGGCGCGGGCGACCACCGCGAACCTATCCCACAATAAAACGCCGAGCAATGTGATGATTATTTGTAGTGAACCGCCAACGAGTGAAGCCATAGCAAGCGCGACCAAAATAACTGGCATCGATAAACGAGTGGTGATGAAATAACTAATCACCGAGTCAGTTTTACCACCAAAATAGCCAGCGATAATTCCAAGTGTGGTACCGATAACGCCAGAGATAAACGCAGCGGCAACACCGATAATTAGCGAGATACGCGCGCCATATAACAGGCGGCTTAGGTAATCACGACCTAATTTATCCGTCCCTAAAATATGCTCCCATGAGCCTTTTGCGTGCCACACCGGTGGGATCATCCGCTGGCTCACATCTTGAGCGTATGGGTCATGCGGGGCAAGAATTGGGGCAAACAACCCAGCCAACACAATAACCAAAAGTAAGATGCCGCCAAGCGTTAAACTATGATGGCCCAAAACTCGCTTCAGCGCTTTTCGCCATGCGGGGATCTCAGGCAAAACCGACTCATTGGTATTCATTGCGGTTGTAGACATAGAGCCTCCTTTAAGCGATACGCAGTTTAGGATCAAGCAAGGCATTGAGCATGTCGGCTAAAAACGTCAACACGATATAAAACAACGCGATGATAAGAACGATGGCTTGCACCACCGGGTAGTCATTACGTGAAATAGAATCCCAAGCCAACTGCCCGAGCCCTTGCAAAGAGAAGATTGACTCAACCACCACTGAACCGCCCAACATAAAGCCAAGCTCAACGGCTAAAAGTGCAACGACAGGGATCACGGCATTACGCAGCGCATGTTTGAGTACGACTTTAGTTTCGCTAATCCCTTTAGCTCGCGCGGTACGAATATAATCAGAGCCCAACACCTCCAACATACCGGTGCGAGTTAAGCGCATAATCGATGGCGTTGCGTAATAGCCAAGAGCAATGGCAGGCAAAATGAAATTTCGCCACGAGCCATTGCCAGCGACAGGCAGCCAATGCAATGTCACTGCAAATACGATGATAAGGACCAAGCTAAAAAAGAAACTCGGCATAGCTTGACCAAACACAGCCACTAATAACGCCAGGCGATCAATCCAGGTGTCTTGTTTAATCGCCGCAATCACTCCCAGTGGAATGGCGATAAACGTTGCCACAGCCAGCGCGATTCCCCCAAGCGCCATAGTGATAGGAAGGCGCTGCGAAATGAGCGAGCTCACTGAATCAGGGAAATAGTAAGAGTTACCAAAATTAAAGTGCAAAGCACCCCACAACCAGTGGAAATATTGCACGAGGATGGGCTGATTTAAGCCAAACTGAACGCGAATTTTAGCAACCTGTTCAGCCGTTGCTTCGGGACCGGCGATAGCAGTTGCCAGATCACCGGATAAATGTAACAACATAAAACAGACGATGGATACGGTGAGGGCTACCCCCACCGCCATACATAATCTGCGTAGCATATATTTCAACATATCAACCTCTGTTAACTTTATGCAGCGAGATTATTTCCAGCTTGATTGCCAGAAACGAGGAAGTTCATCCGGATAGGCTTTAAACTTCAGATCTGAGGTGAACGCGTAATTACTTGAATAGGTAAATAAAGGTGCCCAATAAGCATTTTGAGTGATTTTATGAATCGCTTTGCCGTAAAGCTCTTTGCGCTGAGTTGGCTTGACCGATGTGTCCGCTTGCGCTAACCATTTCATCACTTGTTTATCTTTATCTTCATCATCTGCCCCGCCTTTAAAATAAACACTAATAATGGCTGAGACATCGTTAATTGAGTATGAACCCCAAGTTTGGAATGAGATTGGCACTTGGCCTGCTCGCTCTTTATTACGCAATGCGGCATACGTCATAAAGTGCAATTTGGCTTTAATGCCCACTTTTCGAAGATCTCCAATCACCGCTTCGACATAATCACGGTCGCGATAGGCATAAATATCAGTTGAGAAACCATTCGGGTAACCTGCTTGCGCGAGCAGTTTTTTCGCTTTTTGTGGATCATAAGGATATTGCACAGCATCTTGCTGCTCACAGCCAAACTGAGAAGGGAAACACGGCGCACTAAGCGGATGGCTGCCGCCACGCACCATCGATTCGGCCATCCCTTTGCGGTTAATGGCATAGTTCACTGCTTGTCGTACCTTAAGCTTTCTAAACGGTGCGGTTGCTTCACTCGAGCCAATATTATGCATAGTCAAGAATCCAACTCGCATCGTTTCGCTTGAGAGCACTTTAAGGTTTGACATCTGTTTTAGTTGATCGGCCTGATCGGATGGAACTCGCCAAATCCAATCCACTTGGCCGGTCATCAACTGCGCGACTCTTGTATCAGGGTCTGGGATCACAACAAACTTAATTTTACCAATGTGAGGTTGGCCAACCGGACTTTCCTTAAAGTAATGGGTATTTTTCACCATATCGACTTCTTGGCCACTAATGACTTTAACTATTTGGTAAGGGCCTGTGCCAATTGGTGCTTTATCGAAACCTTTTAACCCCACTTTTTCAAAATATTTCTTTGGATAAATCGGCAATGGGCCAGCTAGATATTCAATAGCAGCTGGAAACGGTTTGTTCAAAACAAACTCAACCGTGTACTGGTCTAGTTTCTTAACATGTTTTATCCAGCTGATATTTTGCAGTGTGACGACTTTAGAGCTCGGCTTTAACGCGTAGTTAAAAGTAAATGCCACATCATCGGCGCTAAATGGGTCGCCATTTTGAAACTTCACATCTTTACGCAGATTAACGACTAAATGTGTTGGGTCTTTCCACTCCCATTTGGTTGCAAGCTGAGGTTTATATTTGCCCGTGTTCGGATCACGATAAATCAGGGTATCCCATGCCAGATGCCCTAAGATGACACCTTCACGCAGGTTATTGTGATAAGGGCTGATATTTTCTGGCCAACTGTTTGAGGCATAAGTTAGCGTATCGTCAGATTTACCGGCAATGGCACTGGCGGAACTGACGGCAAGAGTTGAGGCAACTAACAATGAGAGTCCATGCTTAACCAAAGACATAAGTATTTCCTTATCCTTTAATACTGGTGAAATCATCCCCGAGCACTTCTTGATAAAGTTATAAACTTCAACCAACTTAACCAATTAAAAATCGTGCTTGCCGGGAGCTTATAAAGCGAAACATCAAAAATAATAATATTTAAAAACAATATGTTATATACCATTTAAGATAGATTTAACGAATCGCTTACATTCCATGCTATGGTATAAAAATCATTGCCACAATTAGTAATTTAGCAACAAAACATTGCCAATTTGGCAACGATATCGCTTCATTTATGGGCACTAATTTGGTGAACTTTTCGGAGAGGACAATGGCATCTTTTCATCATTTAACAGCACCCGCGCTACGCTACTTCTTAGCCGTTGCTAAGTTCGGCTCAATCAGTGAAACATCAGCGCACCTAAATGTGGCAAGTAGTGCAATTAGTCGCCAAATTTCATCACTAGAAGAGCAATTAAACACACCATTATTTGAGAGAAAACCTCGCGGAATGGTTTTAAGTGCAGCAGGAGAACTATTAGCCGCTTACGCAAGAAAGGTGACATTAGAGACAAACCGGATTATTGATGAAATCGCAGCTCTTGAAGGGCTAGAAAAAGGCAAAGTCACGATTGCCTCAACCGAGGGATTTAGCATGGAGTTTTTGCCATTTTGTATCAGAGATTATCAAAAAACATTCCCAGGGATTCACTTTCAAGCGGAAGTTTTTCCACCCCATGAAGTGTCTAAGGCCGTACAAAATGGTGATGCTGACATTGGCTTAGCATTCAGTTTGAGCCCGGCCCCAAATATTCGCGTTGTTCACTCGCAACCTGCTCCGATTTTGGCGCTCATTCCCAATGATCATCCTCTGGCCAATAAGAAGCGAGTGAGCCTTCGCCAGATTTGTGCTTATCCGTTGGCATTGCCCTACCCTGATACAACCGTTAGGCAACTATTTGATATCTGTGCCAGCCAACAAGGGCTGGATTACACGCCTGCCTTTGTTAGCAATTATATGTCTGCATTAAACCAATTCACTCTTTCTGGAGCTGGGATTTCATTTGCGGGGGAAATATCAGTGCGCAGAAAAGTAAAACAAAATCTTTTTAAAGCAGTGCCGATTCGCGACAAAGGAATGGGCATTCGTAATTTAGAGGTACAAATACTAGCAGGACGCACCCTACCTAAAGCCGTAAGCTCATTTTGTGAATTTGTTATTGAAAGAATGACTATTAATGAATCTGAGCACCGCCAAAAGACAAGGGACTATTGAGCTTTTAGGGGAGTTTTTAGGGCATAAAAAAGCCATTCTTATGGGATATAAGAATGGCAAACACAACATAAATGGACACCGAAGCTAGTGGCTAGCCATTGCGATATAAATAGCTATAGCCGTTAATGGCTGGTACGCCGCCTAAATGGGCATACAACACTTTAGAACCTTTGGGAAAATACCCTTTGCGGGTTAAATCAATCAAACCTTGCATCGATTTTCCTTCATAGACAGGGTCGGTCATCATCCCTTCTAATCGCGCCGTTAGGCGAATCGCTTCATTGGTTTCTTTTGATGGTACTCCGTATGCTGGATACGCATAATCATCAACAATTACCACATCATCTTTAGTAATTGGCTGTTTCAGTTCGACTAAATCGGCTGTGTGTTGTGCAATGCGTAAAACCTGCGCATGGTTTTGCTCTGGCGTGGCCGAAGCATCAATGCCAATCACATGTTTTGCTCGACCATCTGCGGCAAAACCAACCACCATACCAGCCATGGTTGAGCCGGTGACCGTACAAACCACAATGTAATCAAATTTAAAGCCAAGTTCAGCTTCTTGCTCACGCACTTCTTCGGCAAAATTCACATAGCCGAGGCCGCCAAGTGGATGCTCAGATGCACCGGCTGGGATTGGATAGGGTTTGCCGCCTTTGGCTTCAACATCTTTGAGCGCATTTTCCCAACTTTCGCGAATACCAATATCAAAACCTTCATCGATCAATTCAACCTGAGCCCCTAGGACGCGGCTCAATAAAATATTACCAACGCGATCATAAACCGCATCATTAAAAGGAACCCAACTCTCTTGGACCAATCGGCATTTCATTCCGATTTTTGCTGCAACAGCAGCGACCTGACGAGTGTGGTTAGACTGAACACCGCCGATGGTCACGAGTGTATCAGCACCTTGTTTAATCGCATCTGGAACAATATATTCCATTTTACGAACTTTATTGCCACCAAAGGCCAACCCACTATTACAGTCTTCACGTTTTGCATAAATTTCAACATCGCCGCCAAGGTGTTCAGACAGACGGCTGAGCTTTTCAATTGGAGTCGGACCAAATGTAAGCGGATAGCGTTCAAATTTTTCCAACATAACCCATTCCTTTTAAGTCACAAGTTTAACTTCATCGCTAATTAGCCTACCTTCTATGAAATGAAATGTGCTTTCGTATTTTTATTTATTTTTTATTTATTATTTCTTTTTTAATTATTTTTTGATAAAAATTTAATTAAATAAAACACAAATATGAAAGATTATTTCAATGATAGATTTAGATAAAACTGATAAACAACTGCTACGCTTGCTGCAAGCTGATGGCCGCTTGAGCAACGCCGAACTTGCTGAAAAAGTTCATATCAGTCAGGCCACCTGTCATCGCCGCGTCAATCGGCTTTTCGAAAATGGTTTGATTTGCTCGGTACGTGCTCAAATTGCCCCCAAAGCGGTAGATTTAGGGACGCTTGTGATAGTCGGTGTGGTCTTAGATCGCTCAACTCCGCAAAGTTTTGCCGAGTTTGAGCAAGCCATTACTCAATTGGCAATGATTTTAGACTGCCAGTTAGTCGCTGGAGAATTTGATTATTTATTGCGGGTTCGCGTCAAAGATATTGAAGATTTTAACGATCTCCATGCCAAACAACTGATTGCACTACCAGCAGTTCGACAAATTCGGACATTCTTTGTGATGAAAGAGGTCATTGATAGCGCGCCGCTACAATTTTAGTCGTTGGACTTATTTACACTTAAATTTTGCCATTCAAGGCGGCAATGGCGAGCGGATTAAAATATCTTAAGTTCCTGCGCCAGAGCGTACTTGTGGTATTTCTCTCCCACTTGTTTCTCAACACGCAGCAATGCGTTCTCGATGTTGATTAAGAAATATTCATCTGTTTGCTACTTCGTCTTTTGCGTCACAATAAAATAATCGATGGCACCAGTGGTTCTTTTGTAGTGAGCCGACATAGACATCTCCCCCTGATCCCAGTGATCAGAAGATGGATTTGTAAAATCAATAGCAACTTCACCTTGGCCGATTTTCCAGGTGCGTTGCGGTTTGGCTTTATTGAGTAAATCACTGCGAGCGTCAGAAAATTTAAACCCTAAAGGAAGCTCGCCAGCATATTGTTCATGCCCATCTTTGCCTTGAGCATAGAAAAAGACAGACTGACATTTGCGAAGATCTTTACTCTTTCCACCTTGAAGGCCATCGTCCGGTCTAAACATGAGATCAACTCCCAATGGTTTAGATTCAATATACTGCATTGCTGAATCCGGCCTACCAACTTTAAATGAAGGGTATTTATTTAAAAAAGAGGCAACTAAATCAGAGTCAATAGGCTTGGCAAGCAAACCAAGTAATTCAGGTAAATCCATATTTATCAGCACTTAAATTTATAAAAATAAAGTAGTCTAAGGGTTACATCTCACGCCGGCATAAACCTAGGCGACCAGTTAAGCAGCCATCATAGCAGCGATAGTGTTCCAATCCCCATCAGTGATAGCCGATGCGTCATGGTGAAAAAATAGTATCAAAGTTAGCCATCTGAGCCATAGTGGTTTACCTCGATTACTCACTTGTGATTGATTTAGCAGATGCTCTTGATTGTGCTGATTAAAAAAACTTGAGCAAGCCTTCGAATTGACAATTATTTTTATTCCAAATAATTATTAAAAAATATAAAAAACACTAGGCAGTGTTGATCTTTGTTGATTTATTCATCGCAATACATCGGTAGCCACATCATAACCATTGCCAGAGCTAC